>CAZPJJ010000227.1:0-6743 GCA_964586535.1 uncultured Acidobacteriota bacterium
TGGCGACGTCGATGGTTCCCAGCTTCTCGAGCAGGCGCTCGGGCGGCCGCGCGAAGAACGACGCCGTCACGAGCGCGAGCGCGAGCGCCGTGAGCGCCAAGGGTCCAAAGACCCCCATCTTTTCGCGCGCCGCACGCCACGAGGCGTGAAGCGCGAAGAGCAGCATCCCGACGGCCGCCGACGAGAGCGCGCCGCGCGACGCCGACCACATCATGGCGACGATGACGATCGCGAGGCCCGTCGCCAGAACGGCCCTGCGGCCCGCGCGCCCGCGGGCGGTCGACTCGCCGAAGACGGGCTCGTCCGCGCGGCTCGAGATCAGCCCGACGAGCGCGAAGAGCCCGAGCGAAAGCAGCGCCGCGAAGTGGTTCGGATTGACGAAGGTGCCCGTCGGGATCGTGAACTCGAACGAGCGCTTCAGTCCCAGCAACGAGCCCCCGCCCGCGATCTGCTCGGCGAGGCCGATCGCGGCCTGGAGTCCCGCCGTCGCGGCGATCGCCCACACCAAGAGCCGCCGCGGGCGCTCCTCGCCGGCGGAGAAGAGCCCCAACAGGAAAGCCGCCACCGCGAGGCTCAGCCGCACCGCGCCATCGCGTGCGCCATCCGGATCGACGGCGAGGGGGCGCCACCCCGCGTCGTCGCGTGTCACGCGCGCGCGCTCGAGCAGGGCCGCTTCCGCCGCCGCGAGATCGGCGGGTTCGCCGGGGAAGGCCAGGGACGCCCGCGCTTCGGCCGCCAGCCGGGGCGAGAGCGCTTCGACGGCGGCGGGAGGCAGTGGAATCAGGTAGACGAAACCGAGGAGCGCCGTCAGCAGCGCGAGAATGCCGAGGCTCCGCGGGGGCAGCCCCGGCCGCCTGGCGATCACGGCCGCGGCCAGACCCGCCGCGGCGAGCAGTCCGAGGAGCGGCGCCGCGCGGGGCATGACCCCACCCAGCGGCAGCGGCGCGACGAGCGCCAAGACCACCGCGATCCCCACCGCGAACCGCTGGGCGCCCGATTCCAATCCGAGGCTCTCCCGTCGACTCAGCCCGATCTATGCGTCAGCGGGGACTTTATATCGTTCTCGTTCGCGGACCTCCAGCGGAGTTGGCTCCGGGTGCGCTGCGCCCCGCCCTGTGACGCGGTAGATTCCCGCGATGCATTTCCCCGGGCCCCCCCTTGCCTTGGCGTTCGCCGCGGCTGCGCTCGCGTTGATCGGGGTCTCCGTGTACGCGTACGCCGGCTATGCGCTGCTCACGAGGCTGGTGCCGCGCCGGCCGGGGTTGGGGCGGAAGGCGGCGTCCGCCCCAGGGGAGTTCCCGCGCATCACGGTTCTCGTCGCGGCCTACAACGAGGCGCACGTCATTCGCGGCCGGCTCGAGAATCTCCTGCGCCAGGACTACCCGCAGGATCGCTTCGAGATACTCGTCGTCTCGGACGGCAGCGACGACGGCACCGACGCCATCGTCGCGTCGATCGAGGATCCGCGCGTGCGGCTCGTCCGGCAGGAGCCCCGCGCAGGCAAGACCGCCGGCATCAATCTGCTCGGCGGGCTCGCGAAAGGCGAGATCCTCGTCCAGACGGACGCCAATGTGCTCTTCGGTCCGGGATGCCTGCGCGCGCTCGCGCTCGCGTTCACCGATCCGCGCGTCGGCGTGGCAGTGGGCGAAGTCGTCTTCACCAACGCCGACGAGCCCGAGGTCGCCGCCGGCGAGGGCCTCTACTGGCGCTTCGAGACGTGGACGAAACGCGGCGAGGCCGAGCGCGGACTGCTCTGCGTCGCCAACGGCGGCGTCTATGCGCTGCGCCGCTCGCTTTGGCGCCCGCTGCCGCCCTGGATCTCGGGCGATGCCGCCGAGCCGCTCATCGCGGCCCGCGAGGGCTTCGCGACGGTCGTCGTGCCCGAGGCGATCGCCTACGAGCACGCCGCCGCGTCGCTCGCCGAAGAACTCACGCGCAAGGCGCGCATCATCTCGCAGCAGGTCGCGTGCGCGCGGTGGATCGGCCTCACGACGCTCCCCCCGCGCACGCTCTGGAGCTACGTCTCGCACAAACTGCTGCGCTACGCGGTACCGCTCATGCTGCTCTTCGCGTTCGCGTGCGCGCTGGCGAGCATGTCGCTCGGCTCGTGGATCGGCGCCGCGCTCGCCACCGCGATCGTCGTGCCTTTCGTCATCGCCCCCGTGGGCCTCTTGAAGCTGCCCGGCCCGCTCGGCAAGCTCACGCACGTGGCGCTCTATCTCGCGATGATCAACGTCGCCTCGGTGCGCGGCATGGCGCGCGGCCTCGCGGGGCGCGCGAACGCGACCTGGGAGACTCCCGCGAGCACCCGCTCCGCCGCCATCGGCAGCGATCCGCGCATCGTGTCCGATGTCCAGCGCTGACGATCGAGCAAAGGACCGCCACGCGCTCACGGCTCTCGTCGCCGCGCTGCACCCGCGCTCGCCCTCCTTTGACGCGCTCCAGGGCGATCCAGCTACCGCGGCGCGCGCCGTCGCGCTCGCAACGGCGCACAAGGTCTCCGCGCTCCTCGCGCGCGCCCTCGATCGCGCCGGCGCACTCGCGACGCTCGGCGAGCCCGTGCGGCAGGCGCTGCGCAAGGCCGTCCTCGACCAGGAGTTCGTGCGCACGAGGCTGGAGGCCGCGGCGCTCGAGGCCTGCGACGCGTTCGACGCCGCGGGCGTGCCCTATCTCTTCCTCAAGGGCACGGCGGTCGGGCGGATCGTGCACGGCGACCCGAGCCTGCGCCCGATCAGCGATGTCGATCTGCTCGTGCCGCCGGGGCGCTTCTACGACGCGATGGCCGCCCTGGGCGCCGCCGGCTTCGAGCTGCCGTCGAGGCAAGTCCTCGATTACTGGCGCGAGGCCTACTACAACGTCGGCGTCGTCTCCAAGCAGGGCGCGGAGGCGAGCGTCGAAGTGCACTGGTCGATCGCGCAGCGCGGCCGCCACCATCCCGATGTCGACGGGCTCTTCGCGCGCGCGCAGTCCTTCGCGTTCAACGGACGCCCCTCGCGTGCCCTCGGCGCCACGGATCTGCTCCTTCATCAGGCGCTCCACCACGCCTACCACTACTTCGAGCCCAAGCTGATGTGGATCGCCGACCTCGCGCTCATTCACGCGTCAGCGCCGCGGACGGGCGAAGTGATCGACCGTGCGCGCGCGTGGGGCATGAGCGTGCCGCTCGCGCTCTCGGTGCGGCAGGTCGAGAAGGTCTTTCCGGGCCTCGTCGACCCGAGTCTCGCCGCGTTCGCCGGCGGGCAGGCGCGGGCGCGCCTGATCGTCGACCGCTTCGGCGCCGATGATCCCGTCGCGCTTCTCGAGGAGACCGACGCGCGGCATCGCCAACTGCTTCTCGCCGTGCTGATGCTCGACCGCCCCTCGCAGGCGCTGCGCAGCGTCGTGGGCTGGGCCTGGCGCGCCGCCCGCTTCGGCGATCGCGCGGGCACCGTCGGCGAGCTCTCCAAGGGAGGCGCGCCCGAGCGCGGCTGACACTCGCTTCGCGCCAGGGCGCCCTGAATGATCCCGGCTAACCGGTGTGCTAGCATCCGCCGCCTGAGGTGAATGCCATGTCTCGATCACTTGGGGGCCTTTTTGTCTTTGCCGTCGTGGTGGGCGTGCTCGCCTGCTCTCCCGGCGATCCCGAGGCAAAACTGCACGCGGCTCGGGATGGCCACGTTTTGACGCTGAGCAACTGGGCCGAGACCGTTTCGCCCGATGGCGCGACCCGCGGGGGCATCTTCACGGTGCGGGTCTCCCGCCAGGGAACTTCCGTCGAGCTGCCGTGCCTCACGGTCGACCTGGTCTTCCAGAGCGCCGGCGAATCGCCGCGCGAGATCGGCCGCGAGACGATCGAACTCGACCTCGCGGATTTGTCCGCGCTCGGCGGCACGAAGGACGTGACGCGCAAGATCGCGCTCCCGGCCGAGCCCGTCGAGGGACTCGCGGTCGTCCTCCACGAGCCGTCCAGTGGCGCCGCGTTGCGCGCGCTCTGCGAGGCGAAGGGAATCCCCGGACTCGCGCAGTGACAACGAGCGCCGAGCCGAAGCCCACGTCGACGAGACGACGCGTGCTCGACTGGCTCGGCGAGCACGCGGCGCCGTTCGCGGCGGCGTGGTTGATCAGAGCCATTCGCCGAACGGTGCGCGCGCGCGCCCACGGCAGAGAGACGATCGAACGCTTCGCACGCGAGAACCAGCGATACATCCATGTCTTCTGGCACGCCCACCTGCTGCTGATGGTGTACAGCTATGTCGGTCCGAGACTCGTCTTCATGATCAGCCGGCACCGTGACGGCGAGATGATCGCGCGCACGGTCGAGCGCTTCGGCTACGCGCCGATGCGCGGATCGACGACGCGCGGCGGCGCGATGGCGCTGCGCGGAATGCTGCGTGAGATCGAGCGCGGCTCGGACATCGGCTTCACGCCCGATGGGCCGCGCGGCCCGTCGCGCGTGGTCCAGCCCGGCTGTATCGCGGCCGCGCAGATGAGCGGACTTCCGATCGTGCCGGTAGCGCTCGGGGCGAGCCGCGCCTGGCGCCTCGACACCTGGGATCGCTTCGTCGTCCCCAAGCCGGGAGCGCGCGTGCTCTTCGCGTACGGCGAGCCGATGCACTTCGCACGCGACGAGGCGATCGACGCGGGCTGCCGGCGGCTCGAGGCGGCGATGTCCGCGCTGGAGCGCTTCGCAGGCGATTACGCCGCCGACCCGCGTGTTGGGAGCGTCCTGTGAGCGCGGCGCCGCCGTTGTCACCGGGGCGACGCGAGATCCTCGTCGTCGCCGGCGAGGCCTCGGGCGATCGCCACGCGGCGGGGCTGATGAGCGAGGCGCTCGCGCTCGATCCGAGTCTCGCCTTCGCGGGCATCGGCGGCCCGCGCCTGCGCTCGGCCGGCATGGAGATCCTCTACGACGCCGCGGAGATCTCCGTCGTCGGCATCGCGGAGGTGCTCGAGCGCTTGCCCGCGATCAGGCGCGCGTTCCGCACGATTCGCGAGCGGCTCGAATCCAGGCCGCCGGCGGCGCTGCTCCTCGTCGATTTTCCCGATTTCAATCTCGCGCTCGCCAAGCACGCCGCACGGCTCGGCGTCCCCGTCGTTTATTTCATCAGTCCTCAACTCTGGGCGTGGCGGGCGCGGCGCGTGCACCAGATCAAGAAGCGCGTGCGGCGCATGCTCGTCTTCTTTCCCTTCGAGGAGTCGTTCTATCGCGAGCACGACGTGCCCGTGACCTTCGTCGGGCATCCGCTCGCCGATTGCACCGGGCGCGGGAGGCCCGTCGCGGACGCGCGGCGGCGGCTCGGCCTCTCGCCAGCGGGGCCAGTGTTCGGGCTCTTGCCCGGCTCGCGCCCGGGAGAGATCGCGCGTCATCTCGAGCCCATGCTCGCCACGGCGCGCGCCGTTCTCGCGGAAGAGCCGCGGGCGGCGTTTCTCATTCCCATCGCCGAGACGGTCGATTCCGGCCCCGTTTTCGAGGCCACGAGTCGTACGGGACTGCCCGTCGTCGCGCTCCGCGGGGCTTTCGACCCGATCGTCGAGGCGTGCGACGCGGCCGTCGTGGCTTCCGGCACCGCGACGCTGGAAGTCGCCGTGCGCGGCGTGCCGCCGGTCGTCGTCTATCGCACGTCCCGCACGACCTACCTGCTCGGCCGCATTGCGCTGCGCGTGCCCTACATCAGCCTCGTCAACTTGCTCGCCGACCGCGCGCTCGTGCCCGAGTTGGTTCAAGATGCGTTCACCCCCGAGGCCGCCGCCCGCGAGATGCTGCGCCTGGGCCGGCCCGGACCGGATCGCGACAACGTTCTTGCGGGACTCGAAGAGGTGCGGCGGAAGCTCGGCGCTCCCGGGGCTTACACGCGTGCGGCCCGGGCGTTGCTCGAAGTGCTCGCCGAGACGAGTGGAGGTGAATCGCGATGATCCGCAGCATGACCGGCTATGGCCGCGCCCGCGCCGAGAAAGACGGCGCCGCGTTCGCCTGCGAGGTGCGTTCGGTGAACGCGCGCGGCCGCGAGGTACGCGTGCGGCTCCCCTCGGACCTCGCTTCGCTCGAGCCCACGCTGAGGGAGCGCGTGCAGGAGAGCGTCGCGCGCGGCCGCGTCGACGTCTTCGTCGACTGGGAGCGCGGTGCTGCGAGCCGCCCGCGACCGGTGCTGAATCCCGACGCGGCTGCGGCCGTCGTCGAGGCGTGGCGGCGGCTCGAGAACGAGCACGGCCTGGAAGATCCGCCGCAGATCGCGGTCATCCTGCGCGTGCCCGGCGTCATGGAGGCACCCGCCGCGGACGCCCCCGATCTCGAAGCGCTGAGCGCGCTCGCCCTCCTGGCGCTCGACGCCGCGCTCGAAGCGCACGGCGCGTCGCGCACCCGCGAGGGCGGCGAACTCGCGCGGGACATCGCCGCGCGCGTGCAGCGCATCACGGCGCTCGTCGACGAGCTGCGCGAACTCACCGCCGCCGAGCCGCAGCGCGTCGCCGCGACTCTTCGCGAGCGCGTCCGCACGCTGCTCGGCGAGACGCCGCTCGACGAGGCGCGCCTCGCACAAGAGATCGCCCTGCTCGCGCAGCGCGCCGACGTCACCGAGGAGATCGTGCGCCTCGACGCGCATCTCGCGCGCTTCAACGGCCTCTTCGCCACGGGCGCGGTCGAGATCGGCCGTACCTGCGATTTTCTCGTTCAAGAAGTGCGCCGCGAGGTGAGTACCCTCGGCGCCAAGTCCGGCACGCCCGACGTCGACGAGCGCGTGCTCGCGATCAAGTCCGAGCTCGAGCGG
>CAZPJJ010000228.1:0-6741 GCA_964586535.1 uncultured Acidobacteriota bacterium
CCGCTGGCTTCGCCTTGCGAGTCCACTCCACGTAGTGCTCCCGACTAATGCGGCGGGCACCAGCTAGGAGGATGCGTCCACCTCGCATCTGCGGGATGGTGACGTAGGGATAGCCTTCTTCCGCAGCCGGAGGCGTTCGGTGATCGCAGTCGATCAACGTCACATTCGCCGCTCGAAGACTCATCCACTGCCAGTCACCCGCCATACCCAAGATCCTCCAGGTTGGCGGCGATGGCGGCATCGAGCTTCGCACCCTCTGCCTGCTGCGCGCGCAGCGTCGCGACGAGCCTCTTCATCTTGTCCTCGAACGACTCGCCGTCGTCTTCTTGCGCCTCGGCGCCGACGTAGCGGCCAGGCGTGAGCACATGACCATGCTTGCGCACGTCCTCCAGCGTCGCGCTCTTGCAGAAACCGAGAATGTCGGCGTACCCGCCCGCTTGGCTCTCGCCGCGCCAAGCGTGATAGGTGTTGGCGATCCTGGCGATGTCCTCGTCGGTCAGTTCGCGATGGGTGCGGTCCGCCATTCGGCCGAGCTTGCGGGCGTCGATGAAGAGCACGTGGCCGCGGCGGTCGCGGAACCTCGGCCCTGAGCCGGCCGAAGGGCTGCCGTTCTTGCGGTTGCGCGCGAGGAACCACAGGCAGGCTGGAATCTGTGTGGAGTAGAAGAGCTGTCCGGGCAGCGCCACCATGCAGTCCACGAGATCGGCTTCGATCAGGTTCTTGCGGATCTCGCCCTCGCCGGACTGGTTCGAGGACATCGAGCCGTTCGCGAGAACGAAACCCGCCACGCCCGCAGGCGCCAAGTGATGAACGATGTGTTGCACCCAAGCGAAGTTGGCGTTGCCCTTGGGCGGCGTTCCGTACTTCCATCGCTTGTCGGTGGCTAGCCGCTCGCCGCCCCAGTCGGAGACGTTGAATGGAGGATTGGCGAGGATGAAGTCGGCCTTGAGGTCCGGGTGGCGGTCGTCGTGGAAGGTATCGCCACGAGTGATCTGGGCATCGATGCCGCGGATGGCGAGGTTCATCTTGGCCAGCCGCCACGTGGTGTCGTTGGACTCCTGGCCGTAGATCGAGATGTCGCCCTTGCCGTTCTTCCCGCTTCCCTTGCCCCCGTTCCCGTTGCCACTCGCGTGGGCGCGAATGAACTCCATCGATTGCACGAACATGCCTGACGAGCCGCAGCAGGGGTCGTAGACGCGGCCGCGAAAGGGCTCGAGCATCTCGACCAGCAACTTGACCACGCACCGCGGCGTGTAGAACTCCCCGCCCTTCCTGCCTTCGGCGCTCGCGAACTGCGAGAGGAAGTACTCATAGACCCGGCCGAGCACGTCCTTGGCGCGGGCCTGCTCGTCCCCGACCTTGATATTGCTGATCATGTCGATGAGCTGGCCGAGCCGGGCCTTGTCGAGCGCGGGCCGGCCGTAGTTCATCGGCAACACGCCGTTCAGAGATGAGTTGTCACGCTCGATCCCGGCCATGGCGTCATCGATGAGCTTCCCGATGGTGGGCTGCTTGGCCTGGGCCTTGAGGTATCCCCAGCGCGCCTCGGGCGGTACCCAGAAGACGTTCAGCGCACGGTACTCGTCCCGATCCTCGGGGTCGGCGCCATTCGCTTCCGCCTTCACGAGTCGCGCGTGCTGTTCCTCGAAGGCGTCGGAGACGTACTTCAGGAAGATGAGACCCAATACGACGTGCTTGTAATCAGAAGAGTCCATGCTGCCGCGCAACGCGTCGGCCATTTGCCAGAGTTGGGCCTCGTAGCCGACGTTGGCGGACGATCCCTCTGAAGTCTTCCCGCTATCGCTGCGTTTCGCCACTGGCAACCTCCTCGACCGTCCTGAACGTGTGCCTGATCTCTGCGACAAGACGCTACGAGGGTTCCTTCATCTTCCTCAGGTGGAGGCCGAAGGCGAAGAGGAAGACGCCAACTAGGAAGAGCCCGACACCGGCATACATTGCGATGGACTCCTTGTCTAGGGGTCAATCAAAGATATCGCTCGCCCCGGCGATGCAAGGAAAAGCCGCTGCCGCCACCACGCCCCATCCTAGCTTCTGGATTGTGAGCGCCGACCTTGCCGCGTCAGTCATCTTTCGAACCTCCTCTTAGACATCCCGCAACCGGTTGCGCTATCAGCCTTGGATTCTCATCGTCCGACCGCCGGACGGTCGAGTGATTATGCAAGAACCTCCGCGCTGCCGAGAACGCTTTCTTCGCGAATCTCGGCTCCATCGATCGGCAGGACTCTGGTCACCTACGGCTACCTCCATCCTGCCGGTAAGTGATAGCGAGATTCAGGAGGAGCACGTGCTCAGCAGCGCGGAGAGTCTTGCATAATCACTGGACCAGAACTCGGAAAAGCGGCTGCATGGGTCATTCTTGCAAACACGGTGCTTGAGGCCACCAACTGATCAACTGCCACTCGCCACCAGTGTTGGAAGTTCCGTCCTCGTCGTCCTTCATCACCGCTCGGATTGCCGCTTCTCTTTCGGTTCACCCAAGCAATGCTGACAGTAGTCGATTGCCGATCTTAGGCTGCGAAGTACGCTGAGACGCATCAAGAGTTCCGTCCGATATGCACGGATACGACCCCCATCAAAAAATCCATCTAAGTGAAACTCCTCGCGAGCGCAATCGAATCTCAGGGTGTCAGCCAATCCCATTATCGTCGCGTGGCTCTGCTTATCCGAGAACTTAATAACAGCTTCCAACTCGTCGATTCGACTTTTCGGGAGCTGGGCTCGGCGAGAGAGTTTCCTCAACTTCTGAATGATCTTGTTGACTGCAAAAGTTTTGTCGTAGTAGTGCTGCTTCTGCTCGACATCCGCGTGGACCATGTAAATCGCTGTGCCAAGTGCTTCACATGCTGTGCGCAGACAATTTCCAGAGGGGCGCTCGTAACCCAACAACAAGAAGCGTTGCGAGATCAGCAGCTCACGAAGCGAAAGAAACAAGAGAGTCGAGACAAGAGCGGTGTCTCGATCTCGTGCGATGACACGGTCAGCACTACGCCATCGTTCGCAAACGCCAATCGCGTGGTACTCGAAGTCCTCAATCTCTTCTGTGAAATGCGCCTCAAAAGCCACACCCACATCGCTACTTCGCGTTCCGCGAATCGCGGATCGCACCTCTTCAGAGCAACTACTCACGGCGCCACCTCTGTCGAACTCATCGCTTGTCCACCAATGCGTCTAAAGGAGAAGGCCGCGACCCGCGAAGCATCGGGATTCTCCGATGCGGACCGCTCCGTGTCGTTCACGCACCAACTCACCCCCAAGTCCGACTAGCTCTCCCGAGATTGCCGTATCGTTCACTTCGGTCTTCTTGCGGCCTGTCTTTCCCGTCAAGAAGTCGCGATCTGTACCTACCGTCGCGTCGGCCACGACAAGCAGAGAGCGCGGAAACGCGTTCGTGGCAGTTCGTCGACCAGCGATACGTGTCGGTGACCAGAGCGATCAACGATGAGCGCGCGTCCCTGTGTAGCCAAACGCTTCTCCGGTACTCCGACGACCAGCGGGCAATAGGTAGTTCGATCCGCATGCTTCGCGTGTGTTTCACCGAAGCAATGTATAGATGCCACTTCCAAGTAGACTCGTGACAACAGCGAGTATAGCGGTAGCGAGAAACACTCGAATGCGTCGATGGAGTGGCGCCGGGGACGATACGAACTCGACGTATGGTAGTAACCATCGGGTAAGACTAAAAGCGACTCGAAAGCCAAGCAACGCGAGCATGGCGACGAGAAAGGCTACCGCTACCTCCGTAACGGTAGTGCTCACCCCTGGCATTTCGGGACTCATTCCCGCTGCGGACAGCGCAGACACGAACGCAAGTGGCAAGCCCAGAACAAGAAGGGCGATATCGTACGCGTGGGCGCGATGAAGCCAGAACGAATTCACGGCTGACTGCTCGATCACAGCGTTTACTCGCTCGAAGACTCCGGCCACCCAAAGAGTATCGGCGCCAAAGGCACTAACTGTACTCGTGTTCGGAGTAGGTTCGCTGGTGGACGTCGAGATATCGATGGCTGGTGGACGTGTGAAGTCGAAGCGCACTGTGGCTCGGTTGAACGCGTGATTGCCTGTTGCTGCTCGGTAATTGAAGCCTAGCTCGAAGTCGATGGAGTTCAGAGGAAATGGTAGCAGGTCCGGCTCAATCGCCGCGGGGTCATCCGTTGCCGTTACCTCCCCTTGAGCCCCTCGGAGCATGAGCGTGACCCGATAGAGGCGTGCAAGCTCCGCGGGTCCTCCGATGATTGCAGCGTATTGTTTCCGCTCGTGGAGCAGCGCAGCCTCTTCACCAGCGGAGCGCAGAATGCTGTGGATGCGTCGCAGCACGTCCAAATTGACAGCACAGGCACGGATTCGCGCCTGCTTCTCGAAGAAATTGAATCTGGCGACCGGGGTTTGCTGGCCCGCCTGAAGAGTTGCTGGCGGTGCTGGCCGACTGGCAGTGAAAGTCCCCTTCGTCCCGTTAGTTGTTGACCAATCGCCGACTAGCTCGCCATCTTCGCTCTCGGACGCGGTGACAGTAACGAGCCCGAACTTGACGGGATCGGCAGGATCACGAGACGAGAGGCGAGCCGTAAGGCGGTTGTCGGAGATCGCGGCGGTCCCAAGGAGGTATCCAGTGACGCCAGCGTCGTCGTCAATTCTTGCTTCTATGACCAACGTGTCAGGAGCTGTAGTAAGGCGCAGGGCGATGCGACCGGAATTGGTACCGGCGATTCTTCCCTCCCAGTCACCTCGCGCGCTGTCAGCTGTCATGTGTAAGCCTCGCTGATGGAAAGCCAAGTGGTCTTTTCATACTCTTCGCGCCCATGACGAGCCGAAGCCGTATCGGGAGCGGTAGCGCTAGGCAGGAGATGGACGCTCCGGATCAAGCACTCCGAGTACAGGCTACTTAGTCCCCGCGGTCTCTTGCACCAACACATTGGCCAGGAGTGGCATTAGTGTTCTGTTTGAAGCGCACTTACCGCTCAAAAAGCTCAAGGATGCCAGTATGCGGCCATTGCCATACTTGCATATCCACATTGGGCTCACATTTTCTCCGTTCAGAGGCAGTGGCCCGAGAATAGGCTGGAAATTCTCATGTGCAGGAACCCTCGCTACGCGAGTTAGGATGACGGAGTTTTGAAGTGGACCGCAGGTCGTAAATCGCGAGTCTAGCGGAAACGTCATCTGCGTCGGTGTGACGCTCTCACAGTTCATGGTCTCAACCGCTATCTCCTCAAGCAGCGGAACTCGACAAAATGGCCGAACTGGCTGTCCGCTAGTCGTGTAGATCGCGGGAGTGCGGTCGATACTCCGACCGAGACGCGGGTTGTGTGCGAAGTACGTCGGAAGATCCGCGACGTTCACGAAGATACCGCCACGGGCGATGTACTTGAGCAGTCGTTCATATACCGGATAGCCATCGAACGAAGACTCCGGATATGTTCCGCCAAAGGGATTGACGATAGCCGTATAGCTATCGTTGATGCAGCCAGCAGAGATTAAGCGCGTACGAACCTTTGACTGCCGCGAGCTTGATGCCTTTCGAATCTCCTCGACCCATTGATCTGGTGGTACATCGGTCCAAACTCCTTGAATCTCTCCCGCCTCTCCTCCATCGAGACCAGTCAAGATCCCGATGACCGGCGAGCGCAATCGGTTGTCGCGGATCGACTGTCGAACGAAAGCTGTGAACTGCGAGATAGCGCCGAACCCCCAGAGGATGAGGAGTGCGGCGGCGACGGCGAATATCATCGCGCGCAGCCAGTAGTTTGGCAGATTGTGCGCGACCTCCGCGCCAACTACGCTTAACAGCGAACCACCGACGAGCACCGCGAGCGTACGTAAGAGATCGCGTCTTTCCCGGATCATTTCCGAGCCTCCTTGCGAGCGTTAAGCAGTGTCTCCCGTGGTCCCAGCTGATGCCGCTTGCCCGCCAATCGTGCCGAGGACGCGGCCGATTTCTCGAGGGAAGCCCGAATCGATCGTTCGGGCCGGCCGGCCTTGCAAGTCCACTCCTCCGGGCTGCACAAGTGAACCTTAAGTGCCAAGCACTCCGAGCAGGACAGACTCGGAGCGCTGGCCGTGCAGGCCGCCCGAGGCTGATTCGGAGGAGAGCGCGGCTCTAGCGCCTCCGTCACACAGCCACTCACCCTTGAACCAGCCCAGCCTGCGACCGGGAAAGGAGGCGACATACTCGCCGCCATACAGCCAACGAACGGGCTCACCTCAGAGAGGATTGAAATACCCGCGGTCATGTAGGTACTCCACCGCGCGACCCTTCCGAATGTAGAAGGGTAGGAGCGGTGGAAGATCGCATATATGGACGCCCAAATTGGTCCCACGATTGAACCCGACGGGAACTCAGCGGTTCCGCCTGATCGGCCGGGGCACCGCTTTCTTGCAGTTAGTATTTCCCCAACTGCGACCATTCTCCCCCACGCCGCGCCGGCAAGTCCACACCCCTGCGCGGGGTCCGGCTTGATGCCGGGTCGAAACTCTGACTCCCGACGATTTATCTTTCTGATCTTGGCTCACGACCACCGCGCTCAGCATCAAGTCGCTCGATGGGGCCGCCCACGACTCTCAAGATCGCTGGCGCGAGTGGCGCCTCGCGACCGTCCTCGTCGAGAGAGTTCGCTCGACGTTCCATGAACAACCCGCTGATCGGCGGCTGCCCGACTCACAGAGAGCCCAGCGACTCAGACCGGCGGTGAACCCCGTCCCGACACACACCTCTCCCCCGGCACA
>CAZPJJ010000229.1:0-6720 GCA_964586535.1 uncultured Acidobacteriota bacterium
TACATGAGTCCCGAGCAGGCGGACTTCACCGCCGCGGGCGTCGATACCAGGACCGACATCTATTCGCTTGGCGTCGTGCTCTACGAGATGCTCACGGGCGCGCTTCCTCTCTCGCGCGAGTCCTTCGAGCACGTGAGCCACGAGGAGTTCGCGCGCCTATTGCGCGAGGTCGAACCGCCGCGACCGAGCACGCGCGTGCGCACGATTGCCTCGCAGGCCGGTTCCGACCAGGGCGCGCACATCGCTCACGCCCGCCGCACGCCAGCGCCAGCTCTCGTCAAGCGCCTGCGCGGCGACCTCGACTGGATCACGCTGCGCTGTCTCGAGAAGGACCCCTCGCGCCGCTATCAGACCGTCGCCGAACTCGCGCTGGATATCGAGCGTCATCTCGCGCACCAGCCGGTGGCCGTAGCGGCGCCGAGCACGCTCTACCGCGCGGGTAAGTTCGCGCGGCGCCATCGGCTGGGGCTCGCCGCGGCGGGCGCCGTGGTCGTCGCGCTCCTCGCGGGCACGATCGGCACGACGACGGGCTGGATGCGAGCGCGCGCGGAGGCGGAGCGCGCTCGGCAGGAAGCCGCGGTCGCCAAGGCCGTCAACGACTTCCTCAACGAGGATCTGCTCGCGACGCTGCAGCCCGAGGAACTCGGGCGCGACGTCACGATGCGCGAGGCGCTGGACGTCGCGGCGCGCGGTGTCGGCGCCCGCTTCCAGGAGCAGCCGCTCATCGAGGCGGCGATCCGCGGCACGCTCGGGCGCACCTATCGCTCGCTCGGCGAACTCGGCGAGAGCGAGGAGCACCTGCGCCACGCGTTGGACTTGGCGCGGACCACTGTAGGCGAGAGCGCGCGCGAGACGCTGGCCGCGCGGTACGACCTGGGGCTGCTCATGCTCGTCCAGGCCCGCATCGAGGACGGCGTCGCGCTCCTCGAGCCCGCGTACGCGACCTCGGCGGCCGTGTACGGCGCGCACGACGAACTGACGCTCCTGCTCCTATCAGCTCTCGGCGAGGCGGACCTCCGCGCGGGGCGTGCGCTGGAGGCCGAGCAGCGCTTCGCCGCCGTCATCGAAGGGCTCGAGACGACGCACGGCGATCCCCTGACGATGGTCGCCGCGCGTCTCGCCCGCGGCACGGCGCTCGCCGAGGCGAGCCGCTTCGACGAGGCCGAGCCGTTGCTCGTGGAAGCCGCTCAGCAAGCCGAGACGCTGCTCGGTGCCGAGCATCCGACGACGCTCGCGGCGCAGAACAATCTCGGCTCGTATCTCTCGTCACATGGCAAACTCGGCGAGGCGGAGCGCTGGCTGACCCGCGCACTCGACGCGCGCACGCGCGTTCTCGGCGAGGATCATCCCAACACGCTCGTGACGCTCAACAATCTCGCCTTGCTGCGCACGAAGCAGGGCCGGCTCGACGAAGCCGAGACGTTGCACCGGCGCTGCCTCGACGCGCGCACGCGAATCTACGGGCGAGACAATCCGCGCACGATGACATCGGCGGGGAACTTGGGACTCGTGCTCTTGCGCAAAGGGCGCTACGACGAAGCGGCCTCGCTCTTCCGCGAGTCGATCGACGTCCTGCGCCGGCGGCACGGCGAGGATCATCCCGAGGTGTTCGTCTGCTACTCGAACCTGGGCACCGCTTACCAGGGCATGCACGACGCCGTCCGTGCCGAGGACTATCTGCGGCGTGCTCTCGACGGCCGCGCGCGGGTGCTGGGCGAGGCGCATCTGAGCACGGCGGTCTCGGCGCGGTCGCTGGCGAGCTTCCTTCAGCGCGAGCGCAGGCACGCAGAAGCGATGCCGTTCTTCACGCGCACCCTCGCCATCCTGCGCGAAGTCCTGCCCGGCGACGACTGGCGCATCGGCATGACGCTCGCTGAGAGCGCGCGCTCGCAGGCCGCGCTCGGCCGCGACGCGGATGCCGAGAGCGCGTGGCGGCAGGCGCACGAGATCCTCGTGGCGGCGGCCGGCGAGAGCGACGAGCGTGCTCGAGCCGTGGCGCGCGAGCTGGCGGAGTTTCTCGCTACGCGGGGACGCGGGGAGGAGGCCAGCGTCTGGCGGCAACAATCAGAATCCACGCCAGTCCCAGCGCCGCAGCCGCGGCAGCCGTGAGCGCGAACACGGGCTGATCCTGCCACCATGGCGGCGCGGCGGGCAGGCGCACGTCGCCGTTGCCGATGAGCACGAGACCCGCCCACGCCGCGCTCGCCTCGCCGCGTTCGCGCTCCTCGCGCTGCGCCGACGCCATCGCCTCCGAGAACGTCTCGCCCTGAGCGACGTGCTCGTAGAAGAGGTCGAAGAAGCGCGCGGCCTCGTCGTCGCGCAATGGCCAGAGGCTGCCGACGACGGCGACGGAGCCCGTGGCGAAGAAGGCGCGCGCGAGGCTCATGACGCCCTCGCCCTCCATCACGGGTCCGCCGGCGCTCTCGCAGGCCGAGAGCACGACGACGCGCGGCTTCGCGCCGAGCGCCGCGAACTCGGGGGGTTCGAGGCGGCCGTCGTCGCCGGGCCCCGCGCCGAAGAGCAGCGCGCTGTGCTCGGGCTGCCGCTCGTCGACGACCGCGTGCGCGGCGATGTGCACGAGTCCCGCGTCGCGGACGCCGACTTCGGCGAGGCTCGCCTCGGTAGCGTCGGCGCCGACGCGCATGGTGGTGCGGCGGCCGAGATGCCGGCGCACGGCACGCGCCTCGTCGCGCGCATGCGGCAGAGCGGGGAAGTCGAACGACATCTCGCCCGAGGAGAGATCCGGATCGGCGATCACGAAGGGAGCGCCCTCGAGCGTCGCCGGCGCTCCGCGCCGCAGTCCGCGCCACGACGCGAGCGACGGCGCGATCGTGAGGCGCATGCGCGCCGCCAGCGGGGGTGCGTCCGGATGCGGGGCGAGCAGCCCGAAGGGGAGCCCGTGGAGCGGACCGTCCGGGACGATGATCAGGTGATCGATTTCGGGCGGAAGCTCCTCGAGCGCCTGCTCCAGCAGGTCCTCGTGGAGTCGCGCCGCCGCTTCCCGTTCGAGTCCGTCGCGGGCATCGACGAGCCCGCGCAGGAGGCGCACGCGCGCCGCGATGTCGTCGGCGTCACCGAGCTCGATCGCGCGCGTGCCCTCGCGCGTGTGGGCCAGGATCCACGAGCCGCCCCCGTAGAAGCCCTTGGAGCTCATGCCGCGAGCGATCTGAAAGGAGAGCGCGGCCTCGTTGGCGGCGAGCGATTCTTCGATCTCGTCGATCGCGGGGATCTCGGTCCAGAGCGCTTCCGTGGGAGGGTTGGCGCCGTCGCCGCCGGGTGGCGCGAGAACTCCCGCGGCGTGGAGCTGATCGATGAACACGCGCGCTCGCGCGCGCTCGATCATGCGGCTCGCGAGGCGGATGTCATCGCGCGAGGGCTCGGGGGCGCTCGAGCGCAGCACGTGGCCGGCCGCGCGGGCATAGAAGAACGCGAAGTGCGTGAAGACCCGCGCACGCACCATCTGATCACGCTGCCGGTCGCAGAGGCGCTCGACAGCGTCCATCGCGGAGAGGGAGGCCTCGATTGCCCGCTCGCGGCGCGATGCCGTGCGATCGACGTCCTCGTGGAGGTGCCAGTGCATCGTGGCGGTGACCATCGCCGCCCGCGCGATCGAGTCGTCCGCCGCGCGGTCGCGTGCGAGGCGCGCCGCCTCCTCGAGGAGCGTGAAGCCCGCGTCGATGTCGCGCGGCTCGTAGAGGATCAACGACTCGGCGAGCAAGCGGCGCGCGAGGAGTTGGTCCTCGAACTGATTCGTGCGATCGACGACCTCCCGCGCGCGCCGAAGATGGACGCGGCAGTCGAGGGGATCGAGATCGACTTGGCCGAGGAGGAGCAGGGACTTGGCCTCGATCGCGACGTTGCCCGACCGTCTCGCGAGATCCCACGACTCCCGCACCAACTCGATCGAACGAAGATGCTCCGGGGTTCCGGGCATCGACGACTGAGTGTACGTCCGCGAGTAGAGGAGCGCGACATTGGAGCGGGCGATCGCCTCTTCGAAGAACTCGCCCGCCTCGTGGAGCATGTCCGCCTGCTGCCGGTAGAGCGCCAGCGCGGCGGCGAAGTCGCCGAGGCGCCAGTGCATGAGGCCCTGGTGCGACGCGAGTTGAACTCTGTCGTAGAACTCGCCCTCGCTCTCGATCGCGGGCGCGGCGTTTTGCAGGTGCTGGCGCGTCGCCACGAAGTCGCCGCGCGCGTAGGCCAGCGACGCCGACGCGATCTCGACCATGGCCATGGCGAGCGGCTGCGCCGCGACTCCCGCCGCGACGCGCGCGTCGGCGATCGTGCGCTCGGCGTCGTCGAGCCTGCCGAAGCGCGCGAAGAGCGTCGCGAGCTCACCGAGGACGCGGGCCTGATCGACGACGGCGCCGCCTCGCGCGTACGCCGCGGCGGCGTCGCGGAAGGCCTGTTCGGTGCGCGGATCGCCTTGAGCGGAAAGCACTCCGGCGAGCGTGTAAAGCGCGTGGCCGTTGTCGGGATCGAAGGCGATCTGCGCCCGCATGCGGCGAGCGACCTCGTCGCCGGCGCCGGTTTGCCGTGCGACGACGGCGAAGCAACGGTAGGCATCGACGTCGTCCGGCGCGCGCTGGATGCGGCGATCGCACTCCTCGAGGGTGAGCGCGGACGGCGAATCGGCGGCGGCGAGGGCGACAGGAGCGATAGCAGATGCGGCGGCGAGCGGGCCGAGGAGCGAGGCGACGAGCGCGCTCCGCGCCGCGGCCTTCATGGCACCCGATTCACGAAAGTCCGCGACGCGAGCGTCGATCCGTCGGGAAGCGTCGCCTGGACCTGCCACTCGATGAGGGCTCCCGGCGGCAGATCGCGCAGCGCTTCCGGCGGCACGATCCACGACGTGGCGTCGAGGTCGTTGGTGCGCGCGAGGATCTCGAGGTCACTCGTCGCGACGTCGATGGAATAGCGCGCGCCGGGCACGCCCTTCCAGCGCAGCTCGAACGCTTCGCGCGGCAGCGGCGCACCGGGTTCGAGCTCGGAGACGATCTCGGGGCGAAGGGCGGCGCGCAGCGCGGGCTCGCCCGGGGGCTCCTGTGTCGGCCAGAGGGAAAGCACGCCCACCATGACGACCGCGGCGGCGGCGATCAGCGCCCAGCGGGCGCGCGTCCGGGGGCGGGGCAGCGGCGAGGTGGCGGCCGCAGCGGGATCGGCCTCGGCGGCGACGGCGTGCGCGAGGCGCCAGGCGGTCGTGCAGGGGCCGCAGGTCACGACGTGTGCCGCGAGCGCACGCATCTCGTCGACGGGAATCTCGCCGCGCGCCGCGCGCCAGAGCGTGTCGGAGTCGGGGCACGCGGGGGATAGGTCCACTCCGCCGAGATCGGCCGCGAGGGCTTCTTCGAGGGCCCGGCGGGCCTGATCGTCGTTCATCGTGGCCAAGGTCCCAGTCCTTTCCGTTCGAGGCAGACGCGAAGGTCCGCCAGTCCCCGGGAGAGCAGATTGCGGACGCGCTTCTCGTCCCAGCCGAAGCGCGTCTGCATCTCGCTGACGCGGTGCCCGAGCAGGTGGAAACCAGCCACCGCGGCGCGATCCGCGCCCATGCCGCGCAGGCACGCGCGGATCGCGGCGGCGAGTTCGGCGTGGGACCGCGACTCCAGCGGGTCGCCCTCGCGCGCGACGCTCGTACCGGCGACGGCACTGGCCTCGATCGGCACCTCGCGCCGACGCTGTGCGCGCCGGATCTCGTCGAGCGTCGCCGAGTAGGCCGCCTTCCAGAGGTAGGACGACGGAAACGCTAGGTTTGGCTCACGGAATTCTTGGACGTGGAGCAGTCGAAGGAGGGCGGCCTGCACGATGTCCTCGCTCTGGTCGCGGAGCCAGGATGGGCAGACGTGCCGCACGGCGCGCACGAGACGCTCGCGCAGATCCTCGAGAGTTTGCGGAAGGGGCGTTGCGGGAGACGGAGGCTCCAGCGGTGGCGGATCCGAACACGCTTCGCGGCCGGAATCGCTCATGGGCCCCTCGGCGAAGAGTGGCCGGTCTCGGGGTGACCGGCGCGTCGACGGAACGGGCCGTTGCCGGAAAACGGCGTGAGTTTATCACTCGCCTGTGCCGGGTCGTGCCGGCGAAAGGCCGCGCGCGAGCCAGTCAGCCGCGCGGCGTGCGGTGAGCGGAGAGGGAGAAGGTCGGGAGAGAGACGAGCGGTCAGCCACCGACGCGCTTGACCTTCCAACCGCGTTTTTCCAGGTCGGCGACGATCGCGTCGCGGTGGTCGCCTTGGATCTCGATGACGCCGTCCTTCACGGTGCCGCCCGCTCCGCAGCGGGATTTCAGCTCCTTGGCGAGGCCCTTCACGCCGTCGGCGTCGAGGGGCAGGTCGTAGACGAGCGTGACGCCCGCGCCCTTGCGGCCCTTCGTCTCGCGCGCGACGCGGACGGGCCCTTTCGAGGGAGCGGCGGCGCGCGCTTCGATAGCGTCGCGCGCGCAGGTGCAGGCGTCGATCGGATTGTCACATTTTCGACACATGCGGCCGTACTCGCTCGAATAGACGAGTCCGTTGCCGCCAAGTCGTTTCGCCATCATCCACTTCGCTCCGGCGAGAGAATAATTCGTTCGAGGAATTCGCGATAGCCGCAGGGGAAGCTCGGTGTTTTCCGGTCGTGCCGCGGCTTGTCGCGCGGGAGGCGGGTGTTCAGACTACGGCGGCGATGTGCCGCCTTTGCTCGAGTCTGGATCGAGCGAAAAGAGAGTGGTGGGAGTCGTTGCGTCGTT
>CAZPJJ010000230.1:0-6718 GCA_964586535.1 uncultured Acidobacteriota bacterium
CCTCGTCGGGCCCTATCTGCTCCGCGACCGCCTCGCGAGCGGCGATCCCGATTTCGACAAGCTGTTCAAGATCATCGCGCTCTTCGAGGAGCGAGTCTCTCTCTCGACAGAAGCGGCTCATTCCTACACGAGCTTTCTGGCGCGTCTCTGCGATGGCGAGCACCTGCTCGCCTTTCGCGCGCGCGCGGTGGGACGCATGCTCGAGGAGATGGTTCGGCTGGCTGGCGGCAATCGCAAGCTCTCGACGCGTTACCGGGTTCTCGCGGACATCGCCCGGGAGTCGTGTTTCGTGGCTCGCGAGGAAGGCGCGCCGATCGTCGAGGAATCGCACGTCTCGCGCGCCCTGCGCTCGCGCCGAGACAGGGCGAGTGTGCTCTCGAAGCGCATCTTCGAATCGATCCGAACCGATATCCTCCAACTTCAACTCAACGGATCCCGGGTGGGGCAGATCAACGCGCTGGCCGTCGTCGAATCGAGCCTTCAGACGTTCGGGTATCCCGTCCGCCTCACGGCCACGACCAGCGTCGGAGATGCCGGAGTCATCGACATCGAACGCGAGGCCGAGCTTTCGGGAGAGATTCACACCAAGGCGTCGCTCATCCTGGCGGGGTTTGTCCGTTCGCTCTTCGCGCAGGATTTTCCGCTCTCGATCACGGCCAGCATCTGCTTCGAGCAGTCCTACGGAGGGGTCGAAGGAGACTCGGCATCCGCCGCTGAACTCGCGGCTCTCGTATCTGCGCTCTCTCGAGTGCCCCTGCGCCAGGACCTTGCCGTCACCGGAGCCGTCGACCAACTCGGCAACGTGCTCGCGATCGGGGGCGTCAACGAGAAGATTGAGGGCTTCTGGCAAGCTTGCCGCGATCGCGGGTTGACCGGCACTCAAGGCGTCGTCGTTCCGGAGTCCTCCGTGTCGTCGCTCCAGTTGGATCCGGAGGTCGTGGACGACGTGCTTGCGGGACGCTTCCACATCTACTCTGCACGGACCTTTCCGGGCCTGATGCGCCTGCTGACGGGGGAGGAATTCGGGACGAGGAATGCGGAGGGGGCGTGGTCGCCAGGCTCGATCGCCGCCCGCGTCGAGTCCGAGCTCAAGGAGGCGGCCGAGGTGCTTCGGCGCTACCGCGGCACCTGAACTCGACTTCCACGCAGCGGTGAAATCGACCGATCGTCTCGGTAAAGAACGGATAATTCGCCGATGTTTAGCCACCCGAACCGACGGAATACTGGGATATCATTCGGTCGGGAGGTGCTGAGCGAGCGATGACGACCTCTGGAACCGCGCCCAACGAGCCGATCCGACTCGACGATCTGGACCGGCAGATCTTGGACATCCTGCAGCTGGACGCTCGCCGGTCTCGCGCGGAGATCGGTCGGGACGTGGGGCTGTCGGCCGCCGCTGTCCACGAGCGCATCAAGAAGCTCGAAAGGTCGGGGGTCATCCGCCAGTACGCCGCATTGCTCGATCCCGAGAAGGCTCGCTGCGATCTTCTCGCCTTCGTGCAGGTCTTCATCGAGCACCCGCGCCACGAAGAGATGCTCCTGCGCGAAGTCGTCGCCATGTCCGAAGTCCAGGAGTGCCATCGCATCACGGGAGCGGCGACGGTTCTCCTGAAGGTCCGCGCTCCGAACCGGCGCGGTCTCCAGCGCTTGATCCTCGACAGGTTGAACGCAATGGAAGGTATCCGCGGAACCGAGACTGTCCTCGTGCTCTCGACCGCGAAAGAAACCCCGCGCCTTTATCTCAATTTCGACGACGCCCTCGACGACTGACGGGTTCTCCCGCGCCAGCGCTCGTCGCACGGGTTCTCCCGCGCCAGCGCTCGTCGCATCCTCGCCGCCTTCAGAGAACGAGTGCTCGGAAACACGGGGCTCCCTATACTCCTCGGTAGTCATGAGAATCGCACTGGCGATTCGACTCCATGCTGGGAGGCACGATGAGTTCGCGCTCTGCCGCCGTTCTCCTCGCCGTGGGCGCGTTGATGATCGCCGCGCTGGTCGGCGCGCTCATCGGTGGAGAGACGGCGCGCGCCAACGAGCCGGTCGCAGTCGCTCAACCTCGGGCGGCGGCCGACCAGGCCGAGACCGGAGAGATCGCCCGCGTGCTCGAGTTGATGCAGCGGACCTCGCCGCCGGGACTCGCGGCTCTCGACGTACCGAATCGGCCGCTCCAGCTTCTCGGTCAAGATGTTCCCCTTGACCGCCCGGACGTCCGCGAGGATCTCGCGTACGAACTCGTGTTGACGCTCGGCCGGCCGCTCATGCCGATGCTCTGGACGCGGCGGTCGGCAGAAACCTTGCCTCTGATCGAGGACGGCATCGCGCGATCGGGTCTTCCTTTGGACCTCAAGTACCTCGCGATGATCGAGTCCGACCTTCGCTGGATGGTCACGTCGCCCGCAGGCGCCGAAGGCCTGTGGCAGATCATGCCCGCGACCGCGAAGCGGTTCGGACTCGCCGTCGATGGCTACCTCGACGAGCGCCGCGATCCCGAGCGCGCGACCGACGCCGCCATGAGGTACCTGACGGAGCTTCACGCCGAGTTCAACGACTGGTTCCTCGTCGCGGCGGCCTACAACGCCGGAGAGGGACGCGTTCGCGAAGCGTTGGCCGATCAGGGGAAAAGGTCCTACTTCGACCTCTATCTGCCACGCGAAACCCGGCGCTACGTGTTTCGTCTTCTCGCCGCCAAGCTC
Source organism: uncultured Acidobacteriota bacterium (assembly GCA_964586535.1). Taxonomy (GTDB): domain Bacteria; phylum Acidobacteriota; class Polarisedimenticolia; order J045; family J045; genus CAZPJJ01. The sequence goes on from CAZPJJ010000230.1 coordinate 2,694, forward strand.
GTCTTCGAGAATCCGCGCGCTTACGGCATCGAACCGATGCAGCCCTACTGGGTACCCCGTTACAAGTCGGTCGAGATTCAAGTCAAGCCGGCGCGCGCCGACCTGCACGACATCGCCGCGCAGAACGATCTCGACTACGCCTCGTTGCGAGTCGCCAATCCGCAGTTGCGCACATCCATGCTGCCGCGCGGAACCTACAAACTCCGGGTGCTTACCAACGGCTTTTCCAGCCCGACGCCGGCTACCTCCCGGTGAGCGACTTCAGCGCGTCAACGCGACCGTGAGCCCCACCCAGCGCGATTCGAACTCGTAGAGCTGGCCGTGCGGGAAGGGTCCGTCGAAGGCCTCGATCATCACCCGGAGAGCCGACGTCTCACCCCAAGGGTTCGGAAAGACAAGTCCGAAAGCGGCGGCCAACTCGGCATCCCAGTCGGTCTCCTCCCAGCTCTGAAGATCGACGGCTGCGAAGATCCGGCCCGCTCCCACGACAGTCGTGCCCCCCGTCCATTCGGCGCCGCCTTGAATCCGCCAGCGCTGCAGAGGCCGAACCGACGAGATGATCCGCTCGCCGCCGCCGTAGAGCCGTAACCCATTTCGCTGCCATGCCACGAGCCCCTCGAGAGACTCGTAGCTCAACTCGATGCGCTCCTCGACGGTGACGATTTGATCGAAAAGCAGGAACTCGTCCCCTAGATGCGACGACGCATGAAGCGGACGGAGCCGAAGCGACCATTGGCCGTGGGAGAAGGAAACGGGCACGCCCACGACGAAGTCCGTGTTCCAGAGATCTTGGCTGCCCGCCTCCAGATCGAAAAGCGAGAACGCGCCGGCGTCGAGGCCGATCTGGACGCGCGCCCCGCGGTTTCGATCGAGCGAGCCTTCCCAGATCCCCCAAGAGCCGCCGAGCGCCACGGCGCCGAAGGTCGAAGAGCCGTCGGGAAGCTCGATGCTCTGGATGCTCGCCGAGAATCGTGGTTGTCGCGGGTCGGCGAGCGGTGCCACGAAGATCGGCGATGGCGGAAAGAAGCGGCTCGGTGTGGAGGCGGGAGCCTCGGTATCTTGGGCAAGACAGGGTAGGGACAGCGCAGCGATGACCAACGAAGCTGCGATGCCGGCCGGACCGAACATCACGGGGCATCCCCCTCCGAGGAACGCCGAGGATCAGGAGCCGGCGATCGGAGCCACCGCCTTCGCGAGTGCGTCCGTTTCCGTAAACCCGCGGTAGACCTCGAGAACATGGTTGACGTAGCGCAACGTGACGGTGCCTTTTGCTCCGCCGTGCCGCAGATTCTCTGCGATCGCCTCGTCCTCGAGCAAGGGAAGGACCGTCTCCACGTTGCCTGCCCAGCGACGAGGATCGAGACCGCGCTGGATCGCGAGTTCGCGCGCGTCCTCGAGATGCCCGAAGCCGAAGTTGTAGGCCGCCAACGCGAAAGCGAGCCGGTCCGGATCGGGAACTCCCTCGAGCATGTCGTAGAGCCAGCGCAGGTGGCGCGCCCCTGCCGAGACGTTCTGCGCCGGATCGAAGGGATCAGCGGCACCCCAGGCGGCGGCGGTGGCGGGCATGAGCTGAAGCAGTCCGATCGCGCCCGCCGAGCTCACCTGCCAAGGGTCGTAGCCGCTCTCCGCAAAGCAAAGCGCGGCGAGCAGTCTCCAGTCGAAGCCAGCGTGATGCGCCGCATCGCGGAAGATCCCGTCCCAGGGTGAGAGGTGGTCTCCCTCCTCCCGGAAAAGGGGACGACGCTTGGCGCGCAGCCTTTCGGGGTTTTCGATGTAGCGCCGCTCCAGATCCGCGATGAAACCCGTGCGCCGGGCATCATCGAGGTAGGTGGCCACCGCTTCGGCGAGGTTGGGTGCGTTCACGCGAAGCGCCCAGCGAACTGGAAGCGGTTCGTCGAGGGGAGCGCTCACTTCGAGGGCGCGATAAACCGCAGCCTCGAGGCGGGCCCGGCGTTCGTCGAGGAGCGCCAGCGTGAACTCTCCGCGAGCCGCGCCCAGGGCAATCTGCTTGTCGGTCCAGTCGGACGGTATTCGCACGATGGAGAGCCGTCCGCCCAGGCGCTCGCGCCAGACCATGGCCAGCGTTTCCAGGTTGGAGTGCCGGCGCACCGCCACGGTCTCTCCTTCGAGGTCGGTGACGGTGCGAATCGTCCTCGCCCGGCGGCCGACGGCGACCGGCCGCTCGTAGGCGATCGGTTCGCTCCAGAGCACGTCCGTCAGGGGGATTCGCGGTCCCGAGCCAGCCAGCGCGACGATGTCGACCCGGCCGGCTGCCAAATCTCGCAGGGCGACAGCCGGTGTCGAGGGCTTGACGAACTCCAGCCGGAGCCCGCTTCCGACGAGACCGCTCACGAGGTCGTGTGAGAAGCCCTCCGGGCGTCCGCGCCGGACGCTCCAGGCGATCTCGTCAGGGAAGATGGCGACGCGAAGAACGCCTTCCTGGCGGATCTGGTCGAGATCCCGTTCGAGGGAAGCAACTCTCGTCAGCCCGCGCTCGGGCATGGGAGCCCAGGCGGTGGCGGCGAGGAGAAAGGCGAAGACGAGGACGCCCGCGGAGGTCGCCAAGAGCGCGACGCGCAGGTGATGAACAAGGCCGGGCCGATTACTCACGTAGGGAACGCTCCTGGTGAAGCAGAGACTCCCTGGTTGGGAGCTTGCCTCTCGCGATTGCCGGGTCCCCGGACGCCGACAACCGACCCCGTGAACGATCTCGACGGGGAATCGCTTTCGTCACACCTATCTTCTGCCACGAAACGGGTCGACCGTCAATCTGATCGGATATGGAATCGTCTGACCGAAGAATCTTCGGTTCAGGCCTCTTGCGCGGTCCTTCGGGGGCCATGGACACGCCCGCAAGTCCGGCTCTCCGCCCTTCAGAGCGCCGCGACCAGGAGGGGACGACCTCCCCTACGCCTACCGCGGGAACGGGCGCCAGGCGATCGAGATTGGCTTGAGTTTCCCTGACTGATCGATCAGTAGGCGCGAGAAAAAACGACGCGCTTGGCCGCCGGGCGACCACTTTTCACGCACGGGCCAGGATCGTCCGCTTCTCCGAAGGGAATGACCCGTACCGTCGCTTTCGTCTCTTCCTTGATGCTCGCCTCCAGATCCTCGTCGAGACAGAAGCGAGCTCGAACGAATCCACCGGTCTCGATCGCGTCGACGAACTCGCTCCAAGTGTCGACATCGCGCGTGCCCGCGATCGTTCTCTGCTTCGCGCGCTCGAAGAGGGTGCGCTGGAGTTCATCCAAGCGGGTCGTCATGGTCGCGCCCAGACCGTCCCACGAAAGCGGGGCCTTCGAGCGGTCGATGCGTGAGACCGACATCACCTGCCGGCTCTCGATGTCCCGAGGTCCCAGCTCCAGTCGAAAGGGAACTCCTTTGAGTTCCCAGTCGGCGTACTTGAAGCCCGGATTGACGTTGTCGCGCTCGTCGAGGTGCACGGAAATGCCGGCGTTGCGCAATTCACCCGCGAGCGAACGCCCCGCTTCGAGCGCGCGCCGCCGCTGTTCGTCGTCGCGCCAGATCGGTACGATCACGGTCTGGATCGGAGCCACGCGGGGCGGCAGCACGAGACCTTCGTCGTCGCCGTGCGACATCACCACCGCGCCGATGAGACGCGTCGAGACTCCCCACGAAGTGTTCCAGACGTGCTGCCATGTGCCGTCGGTGGCTTGGTATTTCACGTCGAACGCGCGCGCGAAATTTTGCCCGAGGTCGTGCGACGTTCCGGCCTGCAGCGCGCGGCCGTCCTGCATGAGCGCTTCGATGCAGTACGTGGTCAGGGCACCCGCGAACTTCTCGCTCTCGGTCTTGGTGCCCGTCAACACCGGAACCGCGAGCCAGTCCTCGGCGAAAGTCCTGTAGACCTCGAGCATGCGCAGTGCTTCCTGGGTGGCCTCTTCGTGAGAGGAGTGCGCGGTGTGTCCCTCTTGCCAGAGGAACTCGGTCGTGCGCAGGAAGAGCCGCGTGCGCATTTCCCAGCGCACGACGTTCGCCCACTGATTGAGGAGGATCGGCAGGTC
>CAZPJJ010000231.1:0-604 GCA_964586535.1 uncultured Acidobacteriota bacterium
TGTCCCCCTAACTCGCCTGTCCCCCTTTCGTGGGGTCGTCGCGGGGATCGCGATCGCGCTGGCCGCTGGCGGTGCGCGCGCCGACGAAACGCCCGTCGTGCACGAGTCGGTGACGGTGCGGGCCGCCGAACCGAGCGCCGCGGACGTGGCGGCGTTCGCGACGACGATCGCTGGCGACGCGCTCGCCGCGCGGGCCGTGGATCTCGCCGACGTGCTGCGCGCGGTGCCGTCGGCGCGCGTCGTCTCGTACGGCGGACTCGGCCACTTCGCGACGGTGGCGCTGCGCGGCTCGACAGCCGAGCAGGTCACCGTGCTCGTCGACGGCATCCCTCAGAACCGCGCGCTCGGCGGCCCCGTCGATCTCTCCGCGATCCCCGCGACGCAGATCGAGTCGCTGACGATCTACCGCGGCTTCCCCTCCGCCGCGGGTGGCCTCGGCGGACTCGGCGGCGTCGTCGACATTCGCACGCGCGCGATGGGCGATGACGGCCCGCGCGCCCGCGCCGACGTCCTCGCCGGCGACCTTGGCACGACGCGCGCGTCGTTCGCCTGGGACGCGCCCATCGCCCCGCGCGTCCGCTTCGCGCTCGGCGCCGAGCGGCTC
>CAZPJJ010000231.1:614-6714 GCA_964586535.1 uncultured Acidobacteriota bacterium
CGAGTCCGACGGCGATTTCCATTTCTACGACACGCGCGGCACCTTCGAACCCCGCGCCGACGACATCCCCGACGCGCGCCGCATCAACAACGACGTCACATCGCTCGCCGGCACCGCCGCGCTCGCCGCTACGGGCGTCCGCGGCGGCGACCTCGCGATCCGCCTGCGCGCACTCGATCGCGAGCGCGGCATCCCCGGCATCGACTCGTGGCAGTCCAAGACCGCGCGCCTCGACGAGAGCGAGACCTCGCTCTCCGCCACATGGACGCGCCGCTCGAAGCTGCGCCCGCAGGACGGCGTCGATCTGCTCGTCGACGCATCGCTCCACGAAGGCCGCCTGCTCGATCGCGACGGCGACCTCGGCATCGGCGTCCAGGACGAGACGACGCGGCTCGCCAGCGCAGGCGCGGCCGCGATCGTACGCCGCTCTTTCGGCGGGCGCGGCACGCGCGGCGGGCCCGGCTCGCACGCCGCGCTCGCGCGTCTCGACCTGCGCCACGAGCGCGCCGACATCGACAACGCGCTGCTCGCCGTCGCCGACCGTGGCGGTATGCGGCGCTTCGGCGCGGGGCTCGTCATCGAGGATGTTTGGACCCGTGGCGCGTGGACGCTCGCCCCGGCGCTTCGCGTCGAGCACCGCGACGACGACTTCGTCGCGGGCGCCGCGGGGACCATCCCGCCGCCCGCAAGCGACCTCGCCGAGACCGACTTCTCGGCGAAGCTCGGCGTCGCGTGGGCCTTCGCGCCCGCGTGGTCGCTGCGCGCGTCAGCGGGGCGTTTCTTCCGCGCGCCCCACCTGCTCGAGCTCTTCGGCGACCGCGGCCTCGTGCGCGGCAATCCCGATCTTGTGTCGGAATCCGGCATCAAGGCCGAACTCGGCGTCGAGCGCCGCGCCAGCGCCTGGGGATCGCTCGTCGTCGGCGGCGAGCTCGTCGCGCACGCCGCCGACATCAGCGATCTCATCGTTTTCCAGCTCAACAGCCAGAGCACCGCCGTCCCGCGCAACATCGGCGACGCGCGCATCGTCGGCCTCGAGGCCTCGCTCACGATCAGCGGCTGGCGAGGACTCTCGATCACCGCCGCGGGCGCCCTGCAGCGCGCTCGCGACCGCACCCCCGGCCGCCTCGATGGCAAGCCGCTGCCGGGCCGCCCCGAGCGCTTCGGCTCCGTGGGCGCGACGTGGAAAAGCGAGAAATGGGAAGTCGGCTGGAATCTCACCTACGTCGGCGAAAACACCGCCGACCCGCTCGACGAGGCCGGCTACGCCCGACTCCCGGAGCGCGTCCTCCACGACCTCCGCGTGCGCCGCGAGCTCGGCGCGGGTCTCTCGCTCGGCCTCGAGGTCCGCAACGCCTTCGACGACCGCACCCTCGACGTCCTCCGCTTTCCCCTCCCCGGCCGCCTCGTCTACGCCTCGCTCGGCTGGCGCGGCTCGTGGCCGCGATGACCCGCCCCCTCCCTCCCCCCCCCGCCATGGGGACAGTCGACTTAGGGGGACAGTCAACTTACGGGGACAGGCACCCTAAGTCGACTGTCCCCCTAAGTCGACTGTCCCCCTATCTCGACTGTCCCCGTAATTCGACTCTCCCCATGGCAAGGGTGGTCGTGGTGCTCGTGGCGGTGGCGCTCTGCGCGTGCAGCGGCAGCGTGACGGCGCCGCCGGATGCGACGACCGGGGCCGATGCGGCCCCCGTAGGACGCGTGTTCGATATGGACGTCACGCTGCCGCACGTCGTTTTCGGTACCGGCGAGGCGACGGGCGTCGAACTCGACGTGACGCTCGACGTGGAAACCGCCGGCCCCGGCGAGCACGTCGCGCGGATCATCCACAATGGTGCGCGCGTCACCGGCGCCAGCGAGCCCGTCGAGAACCTCGGCGCGTCGACCACGACTCTCACCGAGGCAGGCTCGCGCTGGTTCACGGCACGAATCGGCCCGATTCGGGTGCGCGACGTCACGTTCGAGTACTTCGTCAGCGGCGAGAGCAGCACCGGCGGCTATTTCGCGAGCGGCGAGGCGAACGAGAGCCAGACCGCGCTCGGCGGCTCCTTCGCCGCCTCCCGCCGCCAGCGCTTCCTCGTCGCCACCTCCGATTTCTCGATCGCGGGGCAAGTCGACCTCGTCGAAGTGATCCGCGACTCACAGATCCGTGTCACCGCCCGGGTCGCCAACGCCAGCGCCGATCCCGTCGTGCGCGTCACGGGCGGCGGCGCGTTCGTCGTCAACCGTCTCGGCTTCGACAACGTCACGCGCCTCGACCCGCGCGACGGCTTCAAGGCCGCGTGGCAAGCGAGCGTCGGCGCCGGCGCCAACCCACACGACATCGCGCTCGTCGACGACGAGAAGGCGTATGTCTCTCGCTACGAGCCACCCTTCGATGACCTGGCAATCATCGCGGCGAAGGGCGGCGCAGGCCGCGGCACAATCGATCTTTCACCGCTCGCCGCGAACCCCGACGCCACGCCGCGCGCCGATCGCCTCGCGCAGGCCGAGGGACTCGTCTTTACCGGCATCCAGGACATCGACCGCACCTTCACCCGCTACGCCGACGGCAAGCTCGCCGCGATCGATCCCACGAGCGACGCCGTCGTCGGCGTCGTCGCGCTCCCCGGCAAGAACCCCGGTACGATCGATGTCGTCCGTGAAGAGTCCGGTGAGACGCTGCTCTATGTCGCCCTCGGCGGGATCTTTCCCGGCTTGCTCCCCCAGGAGCTCTCGGGCGGCATCGCCGTCGTCGATCCCGTCGACCTCGCGTTCGTGCGCCTCGCCCTCGACGACGACGACGCGGGCGGTAACATCGGCGCGCTCGCGATCGCGCGGCCGACGCTGGGCTACGTCGTCGTCAGCGACGCGAATTATCTCAATCGCGTCGTCGCCTTTGATCCCTCGCAGGGGCTCGTGCTGCGCGACATTCTCACGACGACGGAGTTCCTCCCCGAACTCGAGGTGAGTCGCGGCGGACTGCTCGCGATTCCAGATCGCTCTTTCGCCGCGCCGCGTGTCTGCCTCTATCGCACCCCCTCCGCCGCCCCGTCGGGCGCCGCGCCGAGCGAGACGCTGCTCGGCTGTGCCCCGCTGACGCGGCCGCCGACCTCGCTCGAAGCGCTCGACTGACGCCGTGGAGCTCGCCGCCGCCCCGTATCCCTTCGCCTCGCCGCCTCTTGCACGTCTCATCCTCGCAACCGGATCCCGCGTGTTCGCACGCGGCGGCTCTGCTACTCTCTCGCCTCCATGACCGCACCTCACGTCACGCACATCCGCGCCTCCGATCTCTACGATCTCGCGCTCTGCCCGCATCGCATCGCGCTCGATCGCGCGCTGCCCCGCGACGCGCGCACGCCTCCCGATCGCGTGACCCGCCTCCTGCTCGACGCCGGTATCGCGCTCGAAGCGCGTATCGCCGCCGCCCTCGGCTATCCGCAGCCGCGCTACACCTTCGGCGACTTCGCCGCGGGCGCGCGCGCGACGTTCGATCTCATGCGCGAAGGCGTCGGCGGCATCTATCAGGGCGTCCTCCTCGACGAGCGCTTCCTCGCGATCCCCGACCTCCTCGAACGCCGCGACGGTCCCTCCGCCCTCGGCGATTGGCACTACGTCCCCGGCGACGTCAAAGCCGGTCTCACGCCGCGCGCGGATCAGGTTTTGCAGGTCGCCTTCGCGGGATTCCTGCTCGAGCGGGCCCAGGGCCTCGCGCCCACGGAGGGATTTCTCGTTCTCGGCGACGAGCGCCGCGAGACTTTCTCGCTCGACGACATCTCGCACGTTGCCGCCTCGGCGCGCCGACGCGTCGTCTCCATCGTCGACGGCGCCGAGACGACGCTCCCCTTCCTCGACGACGCCTGCACGCGCTGTCGCTGGCGCGGCACCTGCATCCCCGACCTCCTCGCACGCCGCGACCTCTCGCTCATCGAGGGCATGACTCGCGCCCGCCAGCGCGTCCTCCTCGCCCACGGCATCTCCACCGTCGACCATCTCGCCAACCGAGGGGACAGTCGACTTGCGGGGACAGTCGACTTAGAGGGACAGTCGACTTACGGGGACAGTCGACTTAGAGGGACAGGCACCAGCGTGCCTGCCGCCTCTCCCGCGGCGCCCTCTGCGCCCGCCGCATCCGCCGCGCCGCTCCCCAATCTCGGCCTCGCGACCCTCGCCGCGCAGGCGCGGGCACTCGCCAGCGATACCATCGATGCCGGCCGCGGCTTCGAGATTCCGCCCTGCGCCGCTGGTTTCCACGTCATCCACATCGAGCGCGATCCGCTCGCCGAAGGCGCGCTCGGCTTTGCAGCGTGGGCGCACTTCGATCGTCTCTCGCCCGCGGCAGCCGGCGCAGCCGCCGTGGTCGCCGACGCCGCGATTGCGACCGCACTCGATGAAGCACAGCGCGCCGCTCTCGCCGAGACGCTCATCGACGCCCTTGGCCCCGGCGCCACCCCGATTTTCCATTTCGGCGGTCGCCCGGCGCGCGCCCTCGACGTCCTCTGCGAACTCGCCCGCGTGCCCCCCGCGCGCCAGGCCGCGCTCGACCAGCGCCTCTGCGATCTGCGCGTCGTGCTTCGCCGCGGCGCCGCGTTCCTGCCCGTGCGTCGTACCGAACTCGACGACGTCGCCGCCGCGGTCACCGGCCGCGCCGCTCCCTCACCCGGCGAAGGTCCCGAGCCCGCATTCGTGGCCCTCGCAGGGCTGCGCAGCGGCGTCGATGGTCCGTGGCTCGAGGAACTCTCAGCGCTCGGCCGTACGCGCGTCGAGCAACTCGCCGCCGTGCTCGCCTTTCTCGCCGCCCACCCCGCGCCGCCCTCGCGGTCCCGCCGCCCATGACCCGCGCGCAAGACGACCGCGCGCTCGCCGACCGGCTGCGTCGCTTCGTGATGCGCGAGCGCCATGCGGCCAGCGCGGAGCTGCGCGAGATCTGGCGCACGCCGCTCGCCGCGCGCGTGGAAAGCGGAGACGCCCTCGCGCCGCTGCATTACCTCGGCACCGACGGCGACGGTACTCTGCGCTTTGCCCTCGCCCGCGACGTCTCTCGCTTTCGCCCTGGCGATTCTCTATTGCTCGGCGATGGAGAATCACAAGAGTCCTCGCCCGAGATCCTCTATCTCGATCACGACCCCGCCAAAGGCACGCTCCGCTGCCAGCCCGCCTACCGCACCGACCGCGTACTCCTCGACCGCATCCTCGGTACCGCCTCACCGCTCGTCGCGGATCGCGGGGAATTCGACGCCAGCGATCAGCTACACGCGATGATCGCGCGCGTCTTCGACGCCCGTGACGCCGACGGCCGCGCGCTCGCCGTGCGTGACGTCCTCGCGCAGCGCGTCGCCGTGACAATCGACGACGAGGAGCGCCGCGCCGCACTCCAGTCGATCGAGAAACTCGCCGCACGGGACATCCACCTCGATGACGCGCAGCGGGAGGCGTTCGTGCGCGCGTGGGCCGCTCGTCCGCTCCACCTCGTGCAGGGCCCACCAGGCACGGGCAAGACATGGCTCCTCGCGCTCCTCGTCGCGGCGCTCGCGTGGCGCGGCGAGCGCGTCCTCGTCACCGCGCTCACCCACCAAGCGGTCGACAACGCCATGCTCGCGCTTGCCACCCTCGCGCGTCGCGTCGGCCGCCCGCTGCCACTCGCTCGCTTCAATCCTCGTGACCGTCACGCCACGTCCAGCCTCGCCGCACTCGGCGTTCGCATGTCCTCGGGACGACGCGCTTCATGGCCCGCGACCGGCGGCCTCGTCGTCGGATCCACGCTGCTCTCCGCGGGCACTCTCCTCGACACCGCACCCTCCTTCACGCGCACCGTCTTCGACGAAGCCGCGCAGATTCCCGTGACGCACGCGCTGGCCGCGCTGGCGCACGCGCCCCGTTGGACGCTCTTCGGCGACGACCGGCAACTCGGACCCGTGCTCGCCGGCGACCACGACGGCGACGGCGCCTCGTTCTTCGAGCATCTTCGCGCGGTCGTCACACCGACGATGCTCACCGCGACCTACCGCATGAACGACGCCATCTGCGGTTTCCCCTCGACGACTTTCTACGATGGAAGGCTGCGCCCCGCGCCCACCGTCGGCGCGCGGCGTTTTGCGCCCGAGGGCTCGTCGGAGGGAGT
>CAZPJJ010000232.1:0-6703 GCA_964586535.1 uncultured Acidobacteriota bacterium
GAGGGGCGTCCGTCGGGTGCTGCATCGGTGCGCCTTTCGCTACCCTCTTCGGCCGCGGCGCCCCCGGCTCAAGCCCTCGGCACGGCCCCGAGTCCGGCCTCCCGGCGGTGCGCTCCCCACCGCTGGCGCCCCCGCGGCCGGGGCGTAGACTCCGCGCCGCGGAGAGCGCCACACCCCATGACCGAAACCCGCCGCCATCTCATCGGCATTCGCGACCTGGTCCGGCTCCGCCGGCCCGCCACGCTCACCGTCTCACCCGACGGCACCGAGATCGCGTTCACCGTCGCAGAGACGGATTTGGGCAAAAGCGAACAACGGCAGCAGGTTCACCTCGCGCCCGACCCCGATCCGCGCCCGGGCAAAGAGCGCTCGACGCTGATCCTGACCCGGGGCTTCGACGACGCCCACGACCCTGCCTGGTCCCCGGACGGGCGCCTTCTCGCGTTCATCACGTTCAGACCCCAGCCGACCGAGGACGAGGACGACGATCATCGCGACGACGGCTCGGACAAGCAGCAGGTCTTCGTCCTGCCCCGCAGGGGAGGCGAGGCCCGCCGCCTGACCGACGCGTCAGAAGGCGTGGAAGCGTTCCGCTGGCTGCCCGACGGCTCGGGAGTCCTCGCACTCTGCGTAGAGTCGATCCCGCCCGCCGAGCGCGGCTGGAAGCGCCGCCGCCGCGAAAACTACGACGACGCACTCGTCGTCTTCGGCGAGATCCCGCGCCTGGCGATCTGGGAGTTCCCCCTCGACGGCGACCCCAAGCGCCTGATGGGCGGGCTGCGCGGCGTCGAGTCCTTCGAACTCGCGCCCGACGGCAAGACGCTTGCGATCGCCACGAACCACACGGGGCGTCCCGAGGATTACGAGAAGGTCGAGGTGGTTCTCCACGATCTCGAGAAGGGCACGTCGCGCCGCCTCACGCGGGGGCGCGGCGGCTCCGAGACGCGGGTGCGCTTCACGAGCGACGGCCGCTTCGTGCTCTTCCACGGCTGGGCCGATCCCGCCGTGTCGTTCAGCCGCCAGGAGCTCTTCGCGGTCGACGCGCAGGACGAGCACGCCGAGCCGCGCTCGCTCGCCGCCGCGTTCGATCGCGACGTCGAAGATTTCGTCCCGCTCGCGGACGGCCGCGTCGCCGCGCTCGTCGCGTGGGGGCTCGAGTCGCGGCTGGCCGTCGTCGATCCGGCCAGCGGCGCAGCGCGGCTGGTGCCGCTCGAAGGACGCGCGCTCGACGGCCTCGCCGCGGGAGGGCCGCGCGTGGCGCTCGTCGTCGAGGACGGCGCGTCGCCGCCCGAGGTCGCCTTCGTCGATCTGGAGACGGGCGCGCTCGAGGTGCTCACCGATCTCAATCCCGAGTGCGAGAGTTGGATCCGCGCGCGTCGCCAGCGCGTGCGCTGGCACAACGAGGGCTTCGATCACGAAGGGCTCCTCGTGCTGCCGCCCGCCGAAGCTGCACCCGCGCGTGGCCTGCCGCCCGTTCTCGTGTGGGTCCACGGCGGCCCGCACTGGCGGCCCGTCGATCACCTCGGGCTCTACGAGGCCGAGGCCTTCGCGGCGGCCGGCTGGGCCGTGCTGGTGCCGCAGTATCGCGGTTCGTCGGGTCACGATCAGTCCTACTCGCTCGCGATCCGCGGCGACCTCGGCGGCGGCGATGGCCGCGACGTCGTCGCCGCGCTCGATCACGTCGCGCAGGCGGGCCTCGTCGACGGCACGCGCGCGGCGGTGGGCGGGGCGAGCTACGGCGGCTATCTCACCAACTGGCTGCTCGCGACGACGGATCGCTTCCGCGCGGGCATTTCGGTGGCGGGGATCTTCGATCTCGCGCAGGACTTCGGGACGTCGGACTTCTTCACGTGGGAGGTCCACTACCTCGGCGGCGCGCCCTGGGAGAAGCCCGAGCTCTATCGCGAGAAGTCCGTGCTCACGCACGTCACGGGAATCCGCGCGCCGCTCCTCCTGCTGCACGGTCTCGAGGACGACAACACCTATCTCACGAACGCCAAGGCACTCTACCGCGCGCTCGTCACGCTCGGGCGCACCGTGGAGTTCGTCGCCTATCCGCGCGAGGGGCACGGCATCTTCGAGCCGCTGCACCAGGTCGATCAGCACCTGCGCACTCTCGCGTGGATCAATCAGCACGTGCGCGGTGTGCCCTCGGTCCACGTCTCGGGACGCGAGCTCGAGGCGGATCACGTGCGGCTCGTGCCGCTGGGCCATCACGTCGAAAAGGACTACGGCGGCCAGCGGCCGCCCGAAGGCCGCATCTACCTCGAGTTGCATCTGCTCCTGCAGAGCGCGGAGGGCGGGCCAACGGCGCTCGCGCTCGTGCCGGCTGGCGCGGGCTCGGACATCGCGCTCGTCGACCGGCACGGCGATCTCTACCGGCCGATCGGCGTGCCCATCGATCTCCACGGCCAGACGACGCTCTATCGAACCGCGAACGGCGTCCTCGAGGCCGTCGAAGAAGAAGACGGCCCGCGCGCGTCGCTCGCGGTGGCGGTGGTGTTCGAGCTTCCCGAAGAGCGAGCGACGTACAGCGTCGCCGTCGCGAACCTGCCGCCCTACTTGGTCGACGTCGAGCCGCCCGAGCCCGACGATGACGACGACGACGACGGCCCCGAGGGCGAGCGCGACGGCGAAGGGCGCAGCGGCGCGCGCTCGCACGCGTCCTCGAAGTAGCGCACCAGCGCGCGCGCCGTCTCCTCGGGACGCCCGGCGACGAGCCACACCTTGCGCGTGCCGCCGACGAGGCGCGCGAGCTCAAGCGTCATGCGCCCCGCGTCGCCGCCCATCGCGCGAAAGTAGGCTCCGTGCGGCCGGCGATTCTGGATCTCGCGCGCGAGGAGCAGGAGCGCGTCGCCCGAGCGCATCGCGCGAAGCACCGGCGCGCTCGTGCGGCGCTCGTAGCTGCGCGGCATCAGCCCGTACTCGAGCACTTGGTCCTCGACGCTCTCGAGAGCGGCGGCGAGCGCGTGCACCGCGCCCCGCGCCGGGTCGATCGCGAGCACGACGCCGTCGTCTTCGACGCGCACGACGTCGAGCGCATCGACGGCGTGCAGCCGCGCCGCGACCGCGGTCGGATCGCCGGCGGTGCGCACGCCGAAGAAAAAGGGATCGGAGGGCGAGGGCGGCTCCGCGCCGCCGTCCATGAGCGCGATCGCCACGGGGTGCGCGGGCGTGACGGCGATCGACGACGCCGGCAAGAGCCCGACGTCGAGCGGCTCGCGAGCCAGGGCTTCGCCTTCGAGATCGGCGAGGCGGCGGCCCGGCCCCGGCCGGATGCCGAGTGCCTTGAGAAAGGGATGGACGAGCCCCGTCTCGCGATCGAGCGGCGTGAAGTCGTCCGAGAGCAGGCGGAAGCCCTCGCGGACGAGCGCGAGCGTGAGGGTCGTCTTGCCCGACTCCGACGGGCCCGCGACGAGGAGCGCCCGGCCGTCCCGTTCGAGCGCGGCGGCGTGGAGGACGACGTGGCGGTCCGCCAGGTCGAGCGCCGCGCGAAAGACGAGGCCGAAGGCCTGATCCTCGGCGTCGTCGCGATCGAGGACGATCGTGCGCCCGAAAAGGCGCGCCCGCGCGGGCGGCGGCTCGAAGCGCACCTCGATCGTGCAGCCCGGCGGCCCGGGCGCGACGAGGAAGCGCGAAAGCTCGGCACGCAGCCGCGCCGCGACGCTTTGGCGATCGGTGATCACGCGCAGCCGGGCCGCGAGCATCAGCAGATCGAGCGACTCCGGACCGGCCTCGTTCGGATTCATCCGCACCTCACCCTGTCCCCGCACCCGCACAAGATATAGAATCCCTGCGATTCGATCCTCCCCCGCACGAAGGGGCGAGACGATCCGGCTGAAATCGCGGAGGCGGCGGGCGCGGGCCCACCGCCGGGAACGAGCACTCACGGAATGTCCTTCTCGATCGCGACACGGTCCATCCCGGGGCAGGCTCCGCGCTCCGTGGAACCGCGTTCGCGGGGGGCCCGGTGATCGGCGCTCCGGACACGGACCGCCGCCCGGCGCTGCGCACCGACGTTCATCCCCGTCGTTTCGGCTCGCATCGTTTCGTGTATGCCGTCCTCTCGCGCCGCGCTCGGGGCGTGTCGGTCGGCATCAATCTCAATCCGGATCGCGTCTGCAATTTCGCGTGCATCTACTGCCAGGTCGACCGCGCGGAACTCGCCTTCGACGATGTCGTCGACGAGGCGGTGCTCCTCGCGGAACTCGAAACGATGCTCGCCACCGTGCATCGCGAGGGTCTCGCGGCGCTGGTCACGATCGATCACGCCGATCCTTCGTTGCGGCGGCTCGCGGACGTGGCGTTCTCCGGTGACGGAGAGCCCACCACCTATCCGCGCTTCGCCGCGGTCGTCGATGCCGCGGGCGCGGTGATCGACCGCGTCTCCAAGGGAATGCCGATGACGTTGCTGACCAACGCGTCGACCTTCCATCTGCCCCATGTCCGTCACGGTCTCGACGTGCTCGCCGCTCGTGGCGGGCGTGTCTGGGCCAAACTGGATGCCGGAACGGACGCGTGGTACCGCGCGATCGACGCGAGCACCGTCCCGTTCGAGCGCATCCTCGAGAACATCCGCGAAGAGGCGCGCCGTCGCCCTCTCGTGATCCAGAGTCTCTTCCTCGAGAAAGGCGCGCAGGTTCCACCGCGTGCCGAGATCCGCGCCTGGGCGGCGCGGCTCCACGAGATCGTCGCGGCAGGGGGAGCCCTCGCCGGCGTGCAGGTGACGACCGTCGCCCGCCGTCCGCGCCTGGCTTCCGTCCGCGCGCTCTCGACGGAGTTCCTGGAAGAGATCGCCGCGATCGCAAGAGAGGCGGTTCCGGGCGTCCCGGTCGATGTCTTTCCCGGTTCGCACGCATCGGGCGGGAGCGCCTCCGCGCCCGGCACCGAGCGTCTCGGGGAGGGCTCGCCATGACGCACGCCGCCGCGTCCGCTCTTCGCCGCAGGAGAAGATTCCGTGGCCGAGAAGAACAGAAAGGCGATGCTGATCAACGTCACTCACTCCGAGGAGAGCCGCGTCGCGATCGTCCATGACGGCGTGCTCGAAGGCTTCGAGATCGAGACGTTCGATCACAAAGCGCTCAAAGGGAACATCTACAAGGGGCGCGTCGAGTCGATCCATCCGGGGTTGCAGGCCGCCTTCGTCGACATCGGCGGGCGCAAGAGCGCGTTCCTGCCGCTCGACGAGATCAACTTCGCGATCCACGAGCCGCGCAAGGACGCGCAGCGCGGGCGCATCGAGAGCCACCTCCACAAGGGCCAGGATCTGCTCGTGCAGGTCGTGCGCGACGCCTTCGCCACCAAGCCGCCGACGGTCTCGACCTACTTCTCGCTGCCCGGCCGCTTTCTCGTGCTCACGCCGCATCAAGAAGCGATCGGCATCTCGCGCAAGCTCGAGGACAAACAGCGCGACAAGCTGCGCGAGACGATCGAATCGCTCGCGAAGCCGGCCGAGCACGGCGTCATCGTGCGCACGGCGGGGGCGTCGTCGACGAAGGTCGACTTGCAGCGCGACCTCAAGTACCTGCTGCGGCTCTGGGAGAAGATCGAGACGGCCGCGGCCACGACGCGCCCGCCCGCGCTCGTCTATCAGGAGCGCTCGCTCGTCATCCGCGCGGTCCGCGACCTGCTGACGCCCGACATCGATGAACTGCTCGTCGACAACCGCGAGACCTACGAAGAGATCCTCGAGTTCTTCGAGACCGTCAGCCCGCACCGCAAGAAGATGGTGAAGCTCTACGAGGGCGAGCGGCCGATCTTCAACAAGCACAACCTCGAAGAGCAGATCGAGAACATCTTCCGCCGCCGCGTGCCGCTGCCTTCGGGCGGCCAGCTCGTCTTCGACGTCACCGAGGCGCTCACCGCCGTCGATGTCAATTCCTCGAAGATGAAAAAAGAGGGCCATATCGAGGACACGGCGCTGAAGGCCAACGTGGAGGCCGCCGAGGAGATCGCGCGCCAGCTCCGCCTGCGCGACATGGGCGGCCTCGTCGTCATCGATTTCATCGACATGCGCGCCATGAAGAATGTGCGCCAGGTCGAGAAGGTGATGAAGGACGCGCTGAAGAAGGATAAGGCGCGCTACGACGTGACGCGCATTTCTTCGCTCGGCCTGATGGAGATCAGCCGCGAGCGCGTCGCCGCGGAAAAATCCTCTCTGCGTTACACCGACTGCCCGACCTGCGCGGGCACCGGAAGCATCAAGACGGTCGAGGCCGCGGCGATGCAGACGCTGCGCCGCCTGCAGACGCGCGTCGTCAAGGGCGATCTGGAAACCGTCGAGGTCACCGTGCCGCTCGTCGTCGCGGAGTACCTGCTCAACCAGAAGCGCGACGACCTCGTCGGCTGGGAAGAGCGCTACCGCACGCGCATCACGGTGCGGGCGAGCCTCGAGATGGGCCGCGACGATTGCGACATCCAGACCGTGACGCGCGAGCGCGCCCGCGAGGAAGTGGCGCTCGTCGCCCCGCCCTCGCAGAGCGAGGTGCTCGCGGGCATGCGCGAAGACGAAGAGCGCGAGCGGCAGATCGCCGAAGCGGCGGCCGCATCTGCCGCTGCGGCAGCGGCCGAGCGCGGCGAAGGCGCGGGCGACGAGGCCGCGTCGGGGAATGGCGAAACCAAGAAAAAGCGCCGCCGCCGGCGCCGCCGCCGCAAGCCCGGCCAGGGCGAGGCGGCCGTCAGCGCCACGGGCGAGGCGGGTGCC
>CAZPJJ010000233.1:0-6672 GCA_964586535.1 uncultured Acidobacteriota bacterium
GGATGGGCTCAAGGGGATCAGCGGAATGACCGAACGAACTTCAGCCCCGCTCGCGCTGGCGTTTGCCCTGGTGGGCCTTCTGCTCGCCGGCCCGGCCCTCGCTCAGGACGAGCCCGCGGCGCTCCCATCCGGGGAGCTTTCGCTCGAACAGGCGATCGCCATTGCGCTCGAGCGCAATCCGATGCTCGCCGTCGCCGATGCCGAGGTCGCCAGCGCCAAGGCGCGCGTCGACGAGGCCGAGGGGTCGCGCCTGCCGCGCGTCGAACTTTCCGAGACGATCTCGCGCACGACGAATCCCGTGATGGTCTTCGGCGGACTGCTCAGCCAGGAGAATTTCACCGCCGCGAACTTCGACGTGGGCTTTCTCAACGAGCCCGACCCGCTCAATGACTTTGCGACGCGACTGATGGTCGAGCAGCCGATCTGGACCGGCGGACGCATCGCGGGCGCCCGCGAAGCAGCGCGCGCCGGCGACGCGGCGGCAGAGGCGGGACGCGCTTCGATGCGGCAGCACGTCGCGCGCGGCGTCATCGATGCGTACTCGGGTGCCGTGCTCGCGCAGCGCTATCTGGACGTGGCGCGACAGGCGCTCACGACGGCCGCGTCGCACGTGAAGATGGTCACGGACCTGCGCCAAGCGGGGCTCGTAGTCGAAGCCGACTTGCTCAAGGCGAAGGTGCGCGAGAGCGAAGTCGCCGAGATGGTGATCGAAGCCGAGAGCGGCGTCGCGATCGCGCGCGCGGGGCTCGCGCTGGCGATGGGACTCGACGCCGACACCGAGCTGATGCTGCCCGACGACGTGGCGCTCGTTCCGGCGGTCGACGAATCGCTCGATGCGCTCGAGGCCGAGGCGTTCGCGAAGCGCCCCGACTTGCTCGCGATCGGCGAAGGCGCCGCCGCCGCGCGCGGCATGGTGCGCTCCGAGAAAGCCGGCTTTCTGCCGCAGATCGGCGCCGGCGGCTTCTACGAAGCGAACGCCGAGGACGCGCCGGGCACCGACGGCATGAACTGGGGCGTGATGGTCTCGGCGCGCATGACGCTCTTCGATGGTACGCGCACGAGGGCGCGCGTCCGTCAGGCCGAGGCGATGGAAGCGCGGTTCCAGGCGACGCTCGCGAACGCGCGCTCGCAAACCTCGCTCGAGATCCGCCAAGCCTGGCACGCTCTGCGCGCCGCGCGCCAGCGTGTCGACACGGCTGACAGTGCGGTGGCGATGGCGGAGGAGTCGCTGCGGACGATCGAGGATCGCTACCGCAACGGCCTGGTGACGCTCGTCGAACTGCAGGATACCGAGACCGCGCTGACGGCCGCGCGCACGCGCGCCGTCGCCGCGCGGCGTGATGTGCTCGCGAGCCGGGCGGCGCTCGATCTCGCGGTGGGAAGACTCTGATGAACGCGAAGGTGACGCCGATGCATCGATCGCTCTTGCTCACGCTGACGATTTCACTCGCCGTGGCCGCGCTCGCCGGCTGCGGCGGCTCCGAGCCCCTGCCCACGCGGGCCGAGCGCGCGCCCGTCGCGGCGGCCGTGAGCGTCGCGCAGGTCGAATCCGTGACGGACGCGATCGTGGCGACGGGCACGGCCGAAGCGTACCGGCGCGTGATGCCGGGCACCAAGATCATGGGGCGCATCGAGCAGGTGCTCGTGCGCGAGGGCGATCGCGTCGCCAAGGGCGCGACGCTCGCGCGCCTCGAGAGCCGCGATCTCGCGGCGATGGTCGAGCAGGCGAAGGCCGGCGTGGCCATGGCCGAGGCGCAGCTCGAGAACGCGCGCGCCCAGCATGCGCGCATCCTCGACTTGCACTCGCGCGGCTCGGTGACCGAGAAGAACAAAGAGGACGCCGAGGCGGGATTCCGCACGGCGACGGCCGCGGTCGAGCAGGCGCGCGCGAATCTGCGCGCCGCCGAGGTGACGCTCTCGTACGCGGCGATCACGACGCCCGTCGCGGGCCACGTTGTCGAGCGCCGCACGGAGGCGGGCGACATGGCGGCGCCGGGCATGCCGCTCTTCGCGATCGAAGATCTCTCGCGCGTGAAGATCATCGCCAAGGTGTCCGAGAGCGAGATCGCGGGGCTTGAGATCGGCGGCGCCGCGAAGGTCGCGATCGAAGCGCTCGACCTCGAGCGCGACGCCACGGTCGCGAAGATCGTCGCGGCGGCGGACCGCGCGAGCCGCACGTTCGAAGTGGAGCTCCTCGTCGACAACGACGACGGCCGCATCAAGTCCGGCATGTTCGCGCGGGTGAGCTTTGCCAGGGGCGTGCGCAGTGGGCTCTTCGTGCCCGAGAGCGCGCTCGTCCAACGCGGGCAGCTCGACGGCGTCTTCGCCGTCGACGAGCAGCAGCGCGCCCTTCTGCGCTGGGTGCGCCTGGGTCAGAAAGCCGCGGACGGGCGCGTCGAGGTGATCTCGGGGCTCGGCGCGGGCGAGCGCTACGTCGTGGCGCCGCCGGCGGGCCTCGAGGACGGCGTTCCGGTCGAGGCGAGGTGAAGCGATGAAGTCCGGCATCGGCATTGCTGGTCACGTCGGCCAGGCGGCGATCGACTCGAAGCTCGTTCCGCTGCTCGTCATCGCGGCGCTGGCCGTCGGCGCGCTGGCCGTGTCGCTCACGCCGCGCGAGGAAGAGCCGCAGATCGTCGTGCCGATCGTCGACATCTTCGTCGGGCTGCCCGGAGCGGCTCCTGGCGAGGTCGAGGACCGCGTCACGATCCCGCTCGAGAAGCGGATGTGGGAAATCCCGGGCGTCGAGTACGTCTACGCCGCGTCGATGCCCGACGTCTCGATGATCACGGTGCGCTTTTTCGTCGGCGAAGACCAAGAGCGCTCGCTCGTGAAGGTCTACGACAAACTCGCGTCGGGGCTCGACAAGATGCCCCAGGGCGCCACGCCGCCGTTGATCAAGACGCGCTCGATCGATGACGTGCCCGTGCTCGGGCTGACGCTCTGGAGCGACCGCTACGACCACTTCGCACTGCGCCAGATCGCATTCGAACTGAAGCGCGAGCTCGCGCAGATGGACGATGTCGCGGAGATCCAGGTCATCGGCGGCCAAGAGCGGCAAGTGCGCATCGCGCTCGATCCGCAGCGCGCCGCGGCCTCTGGCGTCGATCCCGGCTTCGTCGCGCAGGCGCTGCAGATGCAGAACGCCTCGGCGCCCGCGGGCGCCTTCGAGAAGGGTGGACGCGAGGTGCTCGTCGAGACGGGCGCCTACCTCACGAGCGCCGACGACGTGGCGAGGCTCGTGGTCGGGGCGCATCAGAGCAGGCCGGTCTACATCCGCGACGTGGCGACGGTGAGCGACGGCCCCGCCGACGTCTCCAACTACGTGCTTTTCCTGCCGGGGCCCTCGGCCGCCGACGAGGGCATCGAGGCCGATCGCGCCGCGGGCGGTATCGCCCCAGCGGTGACGCTCACGCTCGCCAAGCGCAAGGGCTCGGACGCGCACCGGGTCGTCGTCGCGGCGATGGACAAAGTCGAGGCGCTGCAGGGTCGGCTGATCCCGGACGGCGTCGAGATCACCGTCGTACGCGACTACGGGGAGACCGCGAGCGAGAAGGCCGGCGAGCTGCTCTTCCATCTCTTTGGCGCGATCGCCTCGGTGACGATCGTCATCGCACTCTTCCTCGGCTGGCGCGGCGGGCTGGTCGTGTTCATCTCGGTGCCGGTCACCTTCGCGCTGACGCTCTTCGTCTATTACCTCTTCGGCTACACGCTGAACCGCGTGACGCTCTTCGCGCTGATCTTCGTCACCGGTATCGTCGTCGACGACTCGATCATCGTCGTCGAGAACATGGTCCGGCACTTCGCGATGAAGCGACTGCCTCCACTCCAGGCCGCAATCACCGCGATCTCCGAAGTCGGCAACCCGACGATCCTCGCCACGCTGACGGTCATTGCTGCCGTCCTGCCGATGGCCTTCGTGCGCGGCTTGATGGGGCCCTACATGGCGCCGATGCCGATCGGCGCGTCCTTGGCGATGCTCTTCTCGCTCATCGTCGCTCTCGTCATCGCGCCGTGGTTCGCCTACCGGTTACTGAAGAATGCGCACCACGAGGACGAAGAGGGGCTCGACATCACGAAGACGTACACCTTCCGCGTATACGAGAAGATCATGCGGCCGCTCATCCGCTCGCCGCTCTACGCGTGGAGCTTCCTCGGCTTCACCGTGCTGCTGCTGCTGGCGACGATGGCGCTCGTTCCGCTGGGCGGCGTCGCGCTCAAGATGCTGCCCTTCGACAACAAGAGCGAGCTGCAGGTCATCATCGACATGCCCGAGGGCACGACGCTCGAGGGAACGACCGCCGTCGCTCGCGAGATCGCGACGTACCTTGGGGACGTTTCCGAGGTGACGGACCTGCAGATCTACGCCGGCACCGCGGCGCCCGTGAACTTCAACGGACTCGTGCGCCACTACGACCTGCGTCGCGGCTCGAACGTCGCGGATATCCAGGTCAACTTGGTTCACAAGTCGAAGCGCAGCGAGCAGAGCCACGACTTCGCCAAGCGCGTTCGCGGGCCAATCCAGGAGATCGCCGCCCGCCACGACGCCGCAGTGAAGGTCACCGAGGTGCCGCCGGGGCCGCCCGTGCTCTCGACGCTCGTCGCCGAGGTCTATGGGCCGACGGAAGAAGAGCGCACGCGCGTCGCCTCCGAGGTGCTCGAGGTCTTCCGCACGACCGACGGCGTCGTCGACGTCGACTGGTTCGTCGAGGAAGAGCAGCCGAAGAAGATCTTCCGCGTCGACCGCGAGAAGGCCGCGCTCTTCGGCGTCCCCGCGGCCCAGGTCGCGCGCACGCTGCGCCTCGCGCTCGCCGGCGAGGACGCGGGTCGCCTCCACGACACGCGCAACCTCGAGCCGGTCGCGATTCAGCTCCAGTTGCCCCGCGCGCTGCGCTCCAGCGTCGAGAGCCTCGCCGACGTCAAGGTGGCGAGCATGAGCGGATCGCTCGTGCCGCTCTCGGAACTCGTCGTCGTCGAGGACGCCGCCCGCGAGCGCACTCGCCATCGCAAGAACCTCGTCCCCGTGACCTATGTCACGGGCGACGTCGCCGGCCAGGAGGAGAGCCCCGCCTACGCCATCATCGACATGGCGAAGCGCGTCGCCCAGATCGAGCTGCCCGCGGGCGCGACGATCACGCAGCACTACACCGACGAGCCGGGACTCCAGGAGCACGCCGCCGTCAAGTGGGACGGCGAGTGGCACATCACCTACGAGGTGTTCCGCGACCTGGGCGCCGCGTTCGGCGTCGTGCTGATCCTCATCTACCTGCTCATCGTCGGTTGGTTCCAGTCGTTCAAGACGCCCATGACGATGATGATCGCGATCCCGCTCTCCCTCGTCGGCATCCTGCCGGGGCATTGGGGGCTGGGCATCTTCTTCACTGCGACGTCGATGATCGGTTTCATCGCGCTCGCGGGCATCATGGTGCGCAACTCGGTACTGCTGATCGACTTCGTCGATCTCGCGCTGGAATCCGGGAAGAGTCTCAGCGAAGCCGTGATCGAATCGGGTGCGGTGCGCTTCCGGCCGATCCTGCTCACCGCGGGAACGGTCGTCGTCGGCGCCGTCGTCATGCTCTTCGATCCGATCTTCCAGGGGCTCGCGGTGTCGCTGATGTTCGGATCGATCGCGTCGACGGTGCTGACGCTCGTCGTCGTGCCGCTCGTGCACTACATGGTCGAGAAGGGCAAGCACGAATCCCGCGACGGCGAGGCGTGCGAAGGATGAGCGGCGCGCCCGTGAACGACGCGGGCGCGTCTGGGAGCGTGCGATGAAGCAACTGACGATCTACTGCAGCGACGATCTTCGCGACACCGTCGTCCACGCGCTCGACCGGGCCGGCAGCGAGGGCTTCCTGCTGATCCCGGAATGCCTCGGCCACTACTTCGCCGAACCCGGCGAGGTGCCGCGCACGGTCTCCTGGGAGGCGTCCGTGATCGTCGTCCCCGCCATGCCCGACGACAAGATCGACGCCGTCGTCTCCGACCTCCGCGCCCACGCCGGCCACTGCGCCATCGAACCCTGCCTGCGCATCACCGTCACGCCGGTGGAGCGGCTCTTGTAGCCGCCGTGCCGCGCGCGTAGCGAGCGTGCGGGGTCGGGGGCGGTCGCGGGTCGTCGAACTGGAATCCGTGCAATAGGTGATGCAGCGCGCCGGTATCCGTCTGGTTCGCGACTCATCGCACCGGGTTCCAGGTCGGCGCACGATTCATCGCACCGGGTTCCGTGTGGGGTCCGATTCATCGCGCCGGATCCCCGGTCGGCGCGCGATTCATCGCGATGCACTCCGGGTAGGGGCACGATTTATCGCGCCCGGATCGCCGCCGCAGGCGGCGACAGGTCGTGCAGTCGCGATTCGCACGGGGCACGATGCTGAAGAAAGGTCGCCGCCTTCGGCAGCGATTCGGTCGCCATAAATGGCGCCCCTACCAGAGCGTCCGCGGCGCATCGCACGGCGCGTCGCACGAGGGCGGCGATTCATCGCACCGGATTCCGCGTGGGCGCGCGGGTCATCGCACCGGATTCCGGGTAGGGGCGCAATTCATTGCGCCCGGATCGCCGCGGCAGGCGGCGACAGGGCCGTCTCACGCGACACGCCGAGCGCACGATGCAGAAGACAGGTCGCCGCCTTCGGCGGCGATTCGGTCGCCATAAATGGCGCCCCTACCAGAGCG
>CAZPJJ010000234.1:0-6666 GCA_964586535.1 uncultured Acidobacteriota bacterium
GTGCCGCCGCGCCGCGCGTGCGAGCGTCTCGACGAGGCCGACGTTGACAGCCCGGCACTCGTCGCGGCGCGTCTCGGCCCCGTCCACGTCCGTGAACGCCGCCGCGTTGACGATCGCGTCCGGCCCGAACGCGTCGATCGCGGCGTCGATCCCCGCGGGCTCCAAGGATCCCAGGCGCACGTACTGGAACGCCGGATGCTCGCGCGGCGACTCCTCGGGCCGTCCCAATCCGAGACACTCGGCCTGGGGCAGCAGAACCCGGAGCAGGTGCCGGCCCAGCCGGCCCTGACAGCCCGTGACGACGACGCGCAGACGACGGCTCATGGTCAACCCGCTCGTGCCCCCCGAGGGACTATTCGCGCGCCGGCGCCCGGACTTGAACGGGCGGAGGTGACGATGCGGAGGCGGGTTGAAGAGGGGCGAGCGGAGGGGAATGAGCGGCACCCCAGGTGGAGAGACGCCCGGTCTGCTCGCGGACAGCCCTGGGCGGCGCTGACCGCCGCGAAGAGGCGGTCAGGGCGTTGGCTTCGAAGCGGCGAGCAGCCGGTCGAAGCCGTCATAAGCGTGGAGTTCGAGCACTTCGAACGCGATGAAGCCGTCTCGCACGAGCGGAAGTCCGGCGAGAATCCGATGTGCTTCCTCCTCGCTCGCGGCCTCCAGCATCAGGATCGCGCGACGGTCCCGTGCGGTGAACCAGATGTCGCGAAGCACCGACTGCTTCTTCAGCGCCCACACAGTCGACGCCTCCTCCAAGAGCACTTCGGCGTGCGTCTGCGAATCGACGGGTCGCAGCTCCTTCTCCAGCGCGAGGAATTGCATGTCGGTCCTTTCGTAGGTTCAGGTCGTTCGACGATGTTTCCGAAGAGCGGTCTCCGGAGGGCTTCCTCAGGCCAAGCGCCGCCACGGACACTCTCCAGCTCGGAAAGCCGCGGCCTTCATCGCAGCCACGCCATGAGATCACGCTCGAGTTCGCGGAGTGCGGGAATCGAGCGCAGTTCGCGCTTGGGGCCGCTGTAGGTCTCGAAGCATTTCACATGCGCGGCCAACGACATCGGGCCGCTTCGCTCGTAGTACTCGGCAACCCAGGACAAGAGGAACTCCAGGTTCGCGTCTTGCGCTTGCTTAGACGCGTACTTGTGCGGCTCCCAGGGCCGCGCGCGGCAGTTGGTCAGACACGCGTCCAAGCCAGGATTCGAGAAAAGCAGCTTCGGGGCATGCTGAAGTGCCGCGCTGACGAGCGTCGCATAGCAGCCCTCCACGATCCATCCATCGGAAGCGCTACAGAACGCGTGGACGTCCGCCAGCGCAAGAGCTTCGTCGCGAGCAACTGCCGGTTGGCTCGGCTCCCATGCGACCGAATCCAGATCCAGGCACGGAACTCCCGTCTCCGCCGCGATCGCCGCGGCGAGCGTGGATTTGCCCGAGCCGGAGTTACCGATGATGGCGACGCGCATGGTTCATCGATCCTCGGGGAAGGCGAACTGCGCTGGCGGGCATGGTACACCGCGCGCGAGGTCCGCGATTCTCCATGAAGTCTCCTGGAACGGCCTTCCAGCCGTGCGGGCGCCGAAGAGCGCCATGTCAATCCGCACCAGGTCTCGGATTGATGTCTATGTGGAGAACTTCCTCCTTCACCCCGAGCTTCGAATACAGCGCGACCGCGGGTTCATCCTCGTAGTCCGCCTGCACGAAGGCGGCGTACGCGCCTCGCCCTTCGGCTTCCGCTTGCACCCGCCTGATCAACGACATGGCAATGCCCTGACGCCCGATCTGGAAACGAGAGATGGCTCTGCGCTAATGGTCCGACGCTCTCTGTCGCGTGTCGCCCCAGAGCTGCCAAGCGAGTCCCGTCAAGAGGGGTACCGCGCACAGCGCGCCATAGACCAGAATCCACACGCCCATCAAGACAAAGCCGCCCCCTGGAGCGCTCCCTGTGTAGCTCAGGATTCCCCAGGCGAAAACCGCCCACCCTGCTGCGCCAACGACGAGCCAGATAGTTTCGCCCATCGACAGGATTCGACGCACTTCTCGCGGGAGGCGCGGCCACCACGGTGACGCGGGCAGCAGGATGGCGGCGAGGGGCACGGTAGCGGAGAGCAAGAGCCAGCCGTCAAAGACGCCCGCTTTCACGAACGGACCCCACCAAGAATCGGCCAAGAAGTCACAGGATAGAAGATCATCGAGCGGGCCGAAGAGATAGAAGAAGAAAACGAGATTGACACCGATAGAACCTATCGCGCCCGCAAACCCTCGGATCAAAGTCCGGGCCAACCAGTCCGTGAAGACCGAATCCCAGGCCAAGGTCCGTCTCGCCGGAGCGAGTGCCGTCGCATCCGCTCTGTCTTCTTCCGGAGCGCTTTCCATCAGCGGTCCTTCTTGGGGGAGCTCGTGGGCTTGCGAATTGGCAGATGACACCGCACCAGTGTCCTGACGTCGCACCAGGGCGACGGCGCCGATCGCGCTCAACGTGCCCGCGATGAGTCCGGTAAGGGCGCCGGAGCGTGCGGCGACAATCCACGAGGCCATCGACTCGCTCACTCCCGCGGCCGTCAACCAGGAGATCAAGGCCGCCCCGTGCGGATCGAGAAGGTGCAACGCGGTGTAGGCCGCTCCGCAGCCGAGAGACCACGCGCCCGTCGAGATGAATACCCACCGAAGTCCCGGAGCGTTGACGACTCTCAACGCGAGCGCTCCGCCCAAGCCCACGCTCGCGCCGCTCATGGCGCCGCCGAGAGTCACGGCAATGATCCTTGGCAGCGTTTGGTACCCAAAGAAACTAAAGAAGAAAGAAAACCAAGACCCGCTGATTCCCACAAAGAGAGTGCCGATCAGCCAAGGACGCCAGAGCGGGCGGTTCCAGCGGAACAGGAGAGCCGCCTGGAAGACCGCGCAGAAGATGAACCCCCCGAACCGATGGGTGGCCGATCCCAACAGTCCGAAACCTGACGCCGTCGCCAAGATCCACAGCAGGACTGCGACTGTAGAAGGAGGAACCGGTGATCCGGAGTCGATGTACTTCGCCATCTCCTAGGCCTGACTCCCTTGACCGACAACCTGGATCAGTACCGTGACGAACCGGTCTGCGCACGAGAATCTCGGAACACAGATCGGCGCGAGCCATAGATCCACGGCGTTCCGTCACGTCGCATCGAGCGCGATCTCCCGAAGTGGGTCGCCCCCATCGATGAAGAGACGGCCCCCTGGCACCAGCGCCCGGGCGATACGAGCCAGCGCCACGCTCTGCAAGCCAGGATGGCGTCCATCGAGGACGCCGACTCGGACCGCGAACGCCAGATCGTAGGGCCTCTCGCCCGCTTCGAGCGCGAACTCCTCCACGGCGACCCGGCGGAAGCTCAGGCGCCCCGATGCCAACTCGGATGTGGAACCCGCCTTCGCCAGCGCTATCGCCTTCTGCGATCGATCGATTCCCAGAACATGACCGTCGCCAATCCTCCGCACGATCGCTCGCGCCGCCGCGCCGGGACCACAGCCAATCTCGAGGACGCGCATCCCGGATCTCAGGGGCAGAGCCTGTACGATCGCGGCGAGTCGAGGCGAGAGATCACCGGCCATTCGATTCTCCCCGAGGTCACGCTCTACGGGTCGATCGCCGAGAACGGCAAGTCGCATCACTCAATTCCGCCCGCGCCATCCCCTCCCGCGAGCGCGCGAGGGCCCACCGCTGGCAAACTGCTGGCGGTTTCGTCTCGCGCTTCTCTACGAGATCCATCCGTCGATAACCTTGCAGCGAAACTCGTGACCCGCCGGCTCGCATTGCAGCTTGAGACAGACGTCGGTGGAACTCGAAACCACTCCCGAGTCAGTCTGATAGAGCCTGCGACACAGCCAGAAGTCGATGCCGGACCATGAGAATCCTCCGTCTTCCAACATGAATACTCCGTAACGTTGAAACCGGAAGTCCGGATCGAAGCCTATGAGGGCGCGACGCCTCGCCTCGCCATCCGTCACCCTCTCGATCGTCGCCGGAAGACCCTGAAAGATGTCGCTCATTTGCAACGAAGTATCCAGGAACGGCACCGGACGCACCTCGATTCGCTCCTTCGGCATCGCCTCCGCCAATCCGACGTTCATGGCCATGGTCCTGGCCCGACGGATCGAAGCGGACGAGAGCGTCATGCCCCATCGCACTCGGCCGGCCACGGTTGATAGGTGGCTCGTGGCCCACTGCCAAGCGTCCGGGACACGGCGAGAGTCCGTGGAGATTTCCCAGGCGGCGATCACTCCGATCAAACCTATGAACGCACCGAGCGCGATAGACCGAGCGACTCTCGGCCTTGGTCTCGTGCTCATCCCTGGTCCTGCGGAATCCCGCGCGACTCGATCTCTGGCGGCTGCGGCGATGAGTCCGCCACCGTTTCGACCTTCACGGTCAATCGCCGGGGGCCCGCGCTCGTGAATACCAGAATCAAGCGAGTTTGCAATAGGATTCGCATAGTTCCACCCGCTTGAGAAGTTGGGCGTTGATCGCCACGACCACGGTGCTCGCCGACATCAGGACCGCACCCACAGCAGGGGTGAGAAGAACACCCCACGCCGCAAGCACTCCTGCGGCCAGCGGTATCGCGGCGATATTGTAACCGGCAGCCCACCACAAGTTCTGGAGCATCTTCCAGTATGTAGCTCGAGACAGCGCCACGATCTTGGGGATGTCGCGCGGGTCGGACCGCACGAGCACGATCTGTCCGGCTTCCACCGCGACATCCGTGCCCGCGCCAATCGCAATCCCAATATCGGCGGTGGCCAAGGCGGGGGCATCGTTAACCCCATCGCCCACCATCGCCACCTTCTTCCCCTTTGACTGAAGCTCTCGCACCTTCGATGCCTTGTCTTCCGGAAGAACCTGGGCGAAGACAGTGTCGATGCCCAACTCAGTAGCGACTGCATCCGCTACCGCCTGTGTGTCTCCGGTGAGCATCGCTACCTCGATACCGCGCTCGTGGAGGGCACGAATCGCCTCGTGACTTTCTTCCCGGATGGCGTCAGCCACCGCGAAGACCGCCATCGCCTTGCCGTCCCGAAGCAAATAGATGGCGGCCTGCCCCCGGGCAGCCGCCGCCTCGGCTACCGTCCGAAGCGCATCCGGTATCTCTGCGTGCTCTTCCCCCAGCATCGCCGGCCCGCCGATGTGAAACTCCGCCCCGTCAACCGAAGCTGCAACACCCTTTCCAGTGATCGCACGGAAACCATCTGCGACAGGCACATCGAGCTTTCGGTCCTCGGCCGTCCTCACCAGTCCGCGCGCGATGGGATGCTCGGACCCGGACTCCACTCCCGCCGCGATGCGAAGCGCCTCTTCGTCGGACGAACCTTCCGCGACTGCCATCTCCACCACGCGGAACTCCCCAAGAGTGAGTGTTCCAGTCTTGTCGAAGATCACCGTGTTGAGGTTTCGGGCTTCCTCCAGTCCGCGCCGATCTCGCACAAGAAGACCGTTCTTCGCACCCAACGTCGTCGAGATGGCGACA
Source organism: uncultured Acidobacteriota bacterium (assembly GCA_964586535.1). Taxonomy (GTDB): domain Bacteria; phylum Acidobacteriota; class Polarisedimenticolia; order J045; family J045; genus CAZPJJ01. The sequence continues at coordinate 5,487 of CAZPJJ010000234.1, forward strand.
ACTAACGGAACCGCCAGCCCGAGTGCGTGCGGACAAGCGATTACCAGCACGGTCACGACCCGAACGATGGAGAAATTGATGTTCGCGCCCAGCAACTGCCAGACGATGAGCGTGACAATTCCGGACAGAACGGCCACCCCTGTCAGGATCTGCGCCGCACGGTCGGCCAAGTGTTGCGCCCTCGACTTGGACTTCTGGGCGTCCGCCACGAGTCGCATGATGCCAGACAGCTTGGTCTTGTCCCCGGTGCCCGTGATTTCCACGCGAAGTGAGCCCTCGCCGTTGATGGTCGCGCCGATGACCTCGTCGCCCTCCTTCTTCTTCACCGGCCTCGACTCCCCCGTGAGCATCGCCTCATTGAGGGCGCTCTCGCCCTTGCGGACGATCCCATCCGCCGGGACGCGTTCGCCCGGGCGGACGAGCACCACGTCGCCCTCTTGCAGCGCGCCGATGGGTACGGTCTCCTCGGTCTCTCCCGTGATGCGAGTTGCCGTGTCCGGGAGGAGCTTCGCCAACTCCTGAAGAGCGCCTTTGGCCTGCTGGATCGAGCGCATCTCGATCCAATGCCCTAGCAGCATGATGGTCACCAGGGTGGCCAGTTCCCACCAGAGTGCGCCCGCTTCAATGAACCCGACCTGCACCACCCAGGAGAAGATGAAGGCCACTGAAATGGCAAGTGAGATCAGCGTCATCATCCCCGGCAGCCGAGCCCTCAGTTCCCGCCACGCTCCCTGCAGGAAGACCAGGCCGCCGTAGAGGAAGATGGCGGTCGCGAGAACCGGAGGGATCCAGGACGACCCAGAGAACTCGGGTGCCCGGTAGCCCAGCAGATCTTCAATGTGTGCCGACCAGAAGACCACCGGAAGGGTGAGGGCGAATGAAAGCCAGAATTTGTCCCGAAACATCTTCGGGCTGTGGCCCGCGTGTTGATCGTGGCCTTTGTGATCCTCGGAATCCTTCCCGGCTTCCCGATGCGGTCCGTGGTCGGCGCGCGCCTCGGTTACGTGGCCGTCATGGTGAGATGTGCCCCTATTCACTACTGCGCTCTTTCGTCATGGGTAACACCTTTACTCGAACCGGCGACCCAACGAGTCCGCCCGACGCTCACGCTGATCTGCGGGGCGCGAAGGCGGCCGTCGGGTCGAGCGTTTCATTAGGCATCGCTCTACGGACTATTCCG
>CAZPJJ010000235.1:0-6665 GCA_964586535.1 uncultured Acidobacteriota bacterium
GCTCTTCTCCTCCACGGGGCAATCCTCGACGATGGATCTGGTGATCGCCGATGGCGGAGAGCCCGTGACGATCGCGCTCGCGTACACGGACGCACCGGGAGTGTCGTTCGCGGCACCGTGGGTGAACGACCTCGATCTCGAGGTCGATCACGACGGCACGCTCTATCGCGGCAATGTGTTCGCGAACGGCTATTCCGCCGCGGGCGGTACGGCCGACACGCGCAACAATCTGGAATTGGTGCGGCTACCGCCCGGGACGACCGGCCGCGTCACGGTCACCGTCCGCGCGACGGCCATCGTCGGCGACGGCGTGCCCGGCAACGGCGACGCGACGGACCAGGACTTCGCGCTCTTCGCCGACAACGCGGCGAGTTGCACGCCGCCCGACGCTCCGTCGGGGCTGCAGGCCTTTGCCGCGGGAGACAACCGCATCGAGTTGACGTGGACCGCGAGCGGCGACGCCGTCGACGGCTATCGCATCTATCGCGGTCTGGCGAGCGAAGGCGAGAGCGGCATCATGCTCGTCGCCGACGTGGGCGCGGGCTCGACGTCGTACATCGACGAGACCGCTTCCGGAGGATTTCTCTATCGCTATCGCGTGACGGCGTGGAAGGAGTGCGAATCCGATCCCATGGGCGACGCGACCGCCGAGACGACGGGCGCGTGCTTCGAGGCGCCGTCGTTCGCGGGCGTGGCGAGCGTCAGCGATGGCGAGACCGCCACCTGCAGCGTCGCGCTCGCATGGAGCGCGGCGACGCCGCGCTGCGGGAGCGCCGTGTGGTACGACGTGTACCGTGCGACGAGCGCACCCTTCACGCCGAGCGTCGCGACGCGCATCGCGCAGGGCGTGCGCGGCGAGACGTACATCGACGGCGACGCCGTGCCGAGCGGGGTCGAGGTTTTCTATCTCGTGCGCGCCGTCGACGCGTCGAACGGCGTCGCCGACGGCAACGTCGTGACCCTCTCGGCAACCGCCTCGGCGGGGACGACCGAGGCACAGGGCCAGGCACCGGTGGCGATTCCCGACGGCGACGCCGGCGGCATCAGTGTCGTTGCGCACGTCGTCGGCGGGGGCGTCGTGCAGAGCTTGCAGATCGGCGTCGACGTTTCGCACCAGGCCGCCGGCGACGTGCTGCTGCGGCTCACCGCGCCCGACGCGACGAGCGTGACGCTCCATGACCAGACCGGCGGACTCAGCGAGGACATCGTCTCGGTCTTCGATCGCGATCGCATACCCGACGGCCCTGGCACGATGGCGGATTTCGCCGGCGCGCCGCTCGGCGGCACGTGGACGCTCTTCGCCGCCGACGACTTCGACGGCTATCAGGGCGGCATCAACGCGTGGTCGATCGAATTGACGAGCGCCTGCTCCACGGGGGCCAGCACGCCGCACGAGGCCTCGCCGACCGGCGGCCTGCGCGTCTCGAAGACCGCGGGCGGCGCGCTGCAACTCGACTACGACCCCGCGGCGTTCGCGACGGAGCACGCGCTCTACAGCAACGAGGTCGCCGGCTCGTTCGGCACGCCTGAGTGGACCTCGGCCATCTGCGCGCTCGGCGCGACCGGCAGCGTGATCGTCGATCCCGGCATGCCCGCCGTGGGCGCGATGCTCTCCTTCGTCGTCGCCGGCCGCGATGCCACGCAGGAAGGCTCCTACGGATATGACTCCAGCGGCCAGGAGCGGCCGATGAGTTCGCTCTGCGTGACGACGATGGCGCGGTCGACATCGGCGCCCGTGACGTCGGGAAGACCTAGCGACGAGGGTGCCACGCCGCGCGCGGCCGCGGATCGCGCTGGCGCAGCGGCGCTCGCCGACGCCGCGACCTCACCGCCATCGGCGCTCTCGCTCGCGCTCGCTCGTCCCGCACCCCGGCTGACCGTCGGACCCCGTGGCGTCGCGGCGCGCCGCAGCCCCCTCACACCCGACGCGCGGGGCCGCCTCGACGCCTCGGTGCGACCGCCGCGCGAAAAGGCGTGCCCGTAGGCGGCGAGCCGTGCTCGCGCACGCAGCGCCACGCGAATCCTGGATCGATCCCGTAGGCGGCGAGCCGTGCTCGCCGCGTCCTGCACAACGCAACACCTAGGATCGGAATCCGGAGACGAGCCGCCGTTGCAGGATGCGGGCAGCATGGCTGCCCGCCTACGGCCCGCCGACGAACCGCCTACGAGTGGGATTCCTGCCGCTTGAGGTATTTCGCGGAGAGCGGCGAGAAATCCAAGATCAGCGCGACGACGAGAAGCGCGATTTGCAGCACGCCCCACTCGCCGCCGTACCAGTTCGTGACGACGCTCGCCCAGAGGAGCGTGTAGGGCAGGAAGATGAACCCCAGCACAGGGATCACGAAGCCGTCGAAGGCGCGCCCCCACCAGTTCGAGAAGATGAAGAGCAGGACAATTACCAGCCTCGGGAACGCGGTTCCCAAGAGCAACATCACGCATCCGCAGCCCATCGGTCGCTCCTCTCTTGCTTCGCAGCGTCCCGAGATCACCCGAGCGATCTACACATTGCCGGCCGGAACCCCGGATTCGCCCGGCGGGCCTCGGCGACACCGCGCGCTCAGCGCTCGTCGAGAGTCCGGGTTAACCTTCGCGCTTCGCGACCGCCAGTATAGAAAAGCGCGGTCGCCAGGGAAGGCCGAGTATGCCGGATCCCCAACTGGCCGGGCCCGTCGATCTCGAGCGGGTCGAAGAGACGCTGCGCGGCGCCGCTTGCGTCGCCGAGGGCGTCGCGGTGCCGCTCGACGGCAGCGAGCGGCCCTGGGCTGTCGTCGTCCCCGACGAAGACGCACTCCGTGAACTCGGCATCGTCAACCGCTTCGAGGCGATCCGCTTCCGCGTCGAGAACGCGATCACGCCCTTGCCCGCGTCGTGGCGCCCGCGCGGCGTGACGGTCGCGCGCGCTCCCCTGCCCCGCCTCGCGGGCGGCTCGATCGACCGCGCCGCGCTCGCCGCCGACCTCGGCGCGACGCCCGGGCGCGCCTGGCCCAGCGCGCCCGCCGCCGGTGATCCCCTGCCCGACGCGTGGCAGAGCTGGCTGCGCGCGCAGCCCGAACTCGCGCAGCGATCGCACGTCGCGCTCACGCGCACGACATCGATCGAGTTCGATCTCGGCCTCGACTCGCTCGACCGCCTCGCTTTGCTTGCGAGCGTCAGCGCCGCGACCGCGCGCGAGTTGCCCGAGCGCGATCACGCGCACGTTCGATCGCTCGGCGATCTCGTCGACGCGTTCGGCCCGCAGCCGCCTCGCGCATCCGCGCCCGCGGCCGCGCCCGCACCGGCGCTCGCCCGCCCCGCGCAGCGCCGCGCCATCCTCGGCGGCCCCGACCATCCCGCGCCGCGGCCCAGCTTCACGCGCCCCTCCCTGCTCGCATGGCCCATCGTGCGCGCGATCATCCGGCCCTTCTCGCACTCGCGGCTGCGCAAAATGCACACGCCGCGCTTCGTCGGCTTCGATCGCGTCGATTGGTCGCGGCGCCCGCTGATCATCGCGCAGAACCACCAGTCCGCTCTCGATCCCGAGGTCACCTCAGGGCTCATGCCGCCTTCTCTCCACCGGCGCATGGTTTTCATCGGCTATGCGGGCTACTTCTCGCGGGGCATCGGCGGAATCTTCGGCAAGGTCGGCCGCATCCAGCCCATCGACGCCGACTCGTGGGCCGTTCCCGGGCTGCGCGTCGTCGCCGCTGCCGTACGCGCCGGGCAGGTGCTGCTCATCTACCCCGAGGGCGAGCGCTCCTGGACGGCGCGCCTCACGCCCTTCAAGCGCGGCGTCGCGTGGCTCGCCGCCGAGACCGGCGCGGCCGTCGTGCCCTCCGCCATCCATGGCGCCTTTCAGGCCGCGCCGCGCGGTTGGCCCGGCCGCGCGCCGCATCCCATCACCGTCGCCTTCGGTGCGCCGGTCGAGCCGCCGCCGCGCGACGGCGGCCGCGCCGACGAGGACGCCTTCCTCGATCGCCTTCGGGCTGCCATCGGCGGCCTCATGCGAGAGATCGGCGCCGATCCCGAGCAGGGCGACCCGGACACCTGGGCCTACGGGCCACCCGCCACGCGCTCCGAACATCGCAACTGCAAGTAGTTTCGATCGACGTATGATCCTCGGTGCGGGGTTGGATCGATGAGGAAGACCCTCATCGGCCCGGGGAGAAACGCGATGCTGCGACTCCGCTTCGTGGCGTGGAGGTTCGTCGTTTCGGTCGCCGTCGTGGCCGCTGCCGTCGACTTGACCGGTCTCGCCATGGGCTCGAGTACCGCTGCCGCCGCCGGGCTCGGCGAAGCCAACAAAGCTGGCGGTGACGGCGCGAGCACGCCCTTCGCCGACGACCAGCGCGTCCTCTTCAAGCTTCGCGACGGCTCACGCGTGCGGTTGCGCGAGGGGCGCTTCGTCGCGCCGCCACCCGTCGAAACCAACGCGATCGAGAGCACGCTCGCCGCTTTCGGCGCGCGCGTTGCACGTCTGGTCGAGCACGCCGCGGAGGAGCGCCTCGAGGAGCTCGCCCGCGAAGGCGAGGCGCGCAGCGGACGCGACGTGCCCGAGATGAGCCTCTGGTTCGACGTCGCGCTGCCCGCTCCCGAGGCGAGTTCGCTCGTCGCGGCGCTGCGCGCGCATCCACTCGTCGAACATGCGTACGTCGCTCCGCTCGACGCGCCGCCTCCGGGCAACATTCCCCCCGAGACCGGCCTCTGCGACGCCTCTCAGGGCTACCGCTTCGACGCGCCAGGCGGCCTCGCGGCCGAGTACGGCTGGAACTTCCCGGGCGGCCGCGGCGAGGGCGTCTTCGTCATCGACGTCGAGTACGACTGGATCGACGACCACGAGGATCTCGACGCCGCGCTCGGACGCGAGCTCGTCTACGTGCCGCGCGCGCTCTACGAGGATCACGGCACCGCGGTGCTCGGCGAGATGATCGGCACCGAGGACGTGTGGGGCATCACCGGCATGATCCCCGGTGCGACCATCGGCATGGTCACGCAGTATCCCGAGGGCCTCTCCAACAGCGTCGCGCGTGCGATCACCGCCGCGGCCGGTCTGCAGAGCGCGGGCGACGTGCTGCTCGTCGAGGCGCAGACCTACGGCCCTACCGGCGCCTACGTGCCCGTCGAGTGGAATCAAGCCGAGTACGACGCCATCGTCAATGCGACGGCCAGGGGCATCACCGTCGTCGAGGCGGCCGGCAACGGAGGCGTCGATCTCGACGGCCCCGAGTACCTCGGGCGCTTCACGCGCAGCGTCCGCGACTCCGGCGCGATCATCGTCGGCGCGGGCGCGGCGCCCGGCGGCTTCTTCACCGACCGCTCCCGTTTGAGCTTCTCGTGCTACGGATCGCGCGTCGACATGCAGGGCTGGGGCGAACTCGTGGCCACGACGGGCTACTCCGACTGGTGCGGCGGGACGATCGACGACATGCGCCAGCGCTACCGTCCCGACTTCTCCGGCACCTCGTCCGCCTCGCCGCTCGTCGCCTCCACCGCCGCCGCAGTACAGGGCGTGCTCATGGCGCGTGGCGACGCGCCGCTGACGCCCGTCGCGCTGCGCGATCTCCTCGCGCGCACCGGGTCGCCGCAGCAAGCTGGTTTCTTCAACGGCAACATCGGCCCCCGTCCCGACCTGCGCGCCGCGCTGCGCGACCTGCTCGGCGGCGTGCTCTACGAGGCCCACGCGCTCGCTGACCTCGCCCCCGGCGGCAACGACGACGGCGCCGCCGATCCTGGAGAGACCGTCTCGCTCGAGCTCTGCCTGCACAACGCAGGCGACGCGGCCGCCACCGACGTCGTCGCGCGCCTCGTCAATCCCGTGCCGGCATGGCTCAAGATGACGCGCGACGAGAACGCCACCTTCGGCACCCTCGCTCCAGGCGCTACCGCGTGCAGCTCCGCGCCGCATTTTTCGCTCGTGCTCGAACCCGACGCCCCCTGCGGCGAGAGTTTCCACCTCGACGTCGCCATCACGAGCGGCCTCGGCACCGAGACCACCACCCTACGCTTCGTCGTCGGCGCGCGCGGCGCCTGCGCGCCCCGCGCCTGCGCCGACCCCGAGTCCGGCGCCGTCGACCCCTCGCTGACGCTCGCCAAAGAGGGCGCGCAAGACGTGCGGTTCACCTGGCCGCAACTCGCCGGCTCCGACGGCTACCGCGTCTGGCGCGCGCGCGCCGTCGACTTTGCGGACGAGCGCCTCGCCGGCGAGACATTCACCGGGACCGACGCGTCGCTTCTCGTCGAAGATGAAGGCGCGCCTGTCCTCGGGATGACGTACTACGTCGTGCGGGCGAAGAACGCGTGTGGGTGGGAAGGGCCTTAGAGAGCGGGCGTGGAGCTCGGGAAGAGCTTCACGCGTCACATACTGGCGCGGCTGAACCTCGAGTAGATCGCCTCGCCTCGCCGCGGACATCTCCGTCTCCCGCGCCCTCCTCGGTAATCCGGGCCTCAAGGGGGGCACTCGTTGGAGCGCGGACGTCTCGCCGCGATCGCCTACGTGCATCACGGGACGGAGCTTCAATGGCGCCGCACTCTATCGAGTGCGGAGATCGGGATGCCGGGCCGCACGATCGTGGAAAACATGCCGCTTCAATGGGGCCGCACTCTATCGAGTGCGGAGATTCCGACACGACCGACCTGCGGAACTGCGACGGAACGCTTCAATGGGGCCGCACTCTATCGAGTGCGGAGAT
>CAZPJJ010000236.1:0-6649 GCA_964586535.1 uncultured Acidobacteriota bacterium
GATGACGACGGGGTCGAGAGTGCTCGGAAACCCGCTTGCGCGGAACGAGTAGCTTCCCGTCGCGGGCGCGTCGAAGGAGAAGACCACGTCACCGCCGACGGGTTCGGTCACGGTACTCTGCGCGGTGAAGCACGCGGTATCAGCAAGCTGGAAGTCGTTCGCGGCGCGCCGCGTCGTGCCCGTGCGCGCCTCGTCGAGCGAGAGCGGCGACGCGCCCGCGCAATCATCGTTCGCTGCCGCGACGTCGGGTTCGACGCGAAGCTGCACGAGGGATTGGCCCGTGGCAGGGGGAGCCGTCCCGAAGAGATGGACAAGAACGTACGCGGATTTCCCCGCCTCCAACTCGACGCTCTCCAGAACCGACTGATTCGCTTCGCCGCGGCAGCCGTCGTCGTCGCACGCGCCGGCGATCTGCGTCAACGACCCGTCGCAGGTGTCGTCCGATGACGTGTAAACCGCCATTACCGTGTCGTCGGCCGTCGTCTCCGTCCCCGCGTCGGCGCAGGTCGAGAAGCGATAGGGGCCGCTCGATTGCGGTGTGAAGCGATACCAAACGCTGCGCCCGACGCGCCCCTGGCACGAGGGTTTCGGCGGATCGAGCGCACGGTTCGCGTCGGCGACGTCCGTCACGCCCGTGAACCACGGGAACGGCCCGGTGCTGGGAATCTCTTCCGCGCCGGCGCAGAAGTCGTTCGACGGGCCTTCCGGATTGCGATCGAAGACGAGTTGAACCCCCGTCTCGCCCGCGGCGGGCGCACTCGGACCGCCTTTGTAGGCGAGCACGTAGTAGGTCGTCCCGCCCTGCAAGAGCACGGCATCGATGAGCGCCTGCCCCGGCTCGACGCCGCAGCCGTCGTCCGAGCACCCGTCGCGGACGGGCGTGAAGGGCCCGGCGCACGTGCCGTCGGCCGACGTGTAAATCCCGAGTACGGTGTCGGGGAGCGTCGTGCCCGCGGGCTCCTCTGAGCATGTCGCGATGCGGTATGTGGCCGTCTCGCCGGGCGTGAATGCGAACCAGACTCCGCGCGACGTTCCGTTGCGGCATGCGGGGCGCGGATCGCCTTCCGTCGTGGCGCCCGAGACATCCGGGACGAGAGCCGTCCTGTGGGGAAAGGGACCGTTGCCAGGAACGGCCTCGGCGCCGCTGCAAGCATCGTTCGCGGGCGGTGGCGGCGGCGGCGCGAACTTCTCGACGCGTAACTGCATCGACGCGCTGCCGGGTGCCGGCGGCTCCGTGTCGTAGACGTAGGCCAGAATGAAGTACGGTGTCCCGGCGGCAAGGCGCACGCGCTCGAGCGACGATTGGAAGTCCCCTTCACCGCACGAATCGTCGTCGCAGTAGCCGTCGACCTCGGTCATCGCACCCGAACACTGGCCGTTCGACGACGTGAATACCGCGAGCACCGTGTCCTCGACCGTCGTGCTCGTCGGTCCCGAGGAGCAGAGCGAGAGCGTGTAGTCCGTCGTCTCCGCGGGCGTGAAGCGATACCACGTGCCCCGTGAGAAGAGTTCCTGGCAACTCGGTGCGGGATCGCCGTCGGTCGTCGCGTCGAGCACGTCGCGGACGGCGCTCGTCCACGGGAAGGGGCCCGCGGGAGGAACGCCGATCGCACCGCCGCAGGTGTCGTTCGAAGGCGGCACGAGCGGACCAGACGAAGAAGACGACTCGCCGCGGAGCGCCTGCACGGGTACTCCCTCCACGACGAAGGGCGTGCGCATACCGGCGGCGTCGATCTCCAAGATCAAGGCGGTATCGCTCCCCGCAAGTGCCGGGACCGCAAGCCAGCGCGCCGCGACGAGCCTGCGCTCGGCGTCCTGCACGCGCGGCCGATCGAGAGCGCGAACGACGCGTCCGCTGCGATCGAGGATCGCGACACGCCCGCCTGGTTGCTCCTTCGCGGACGCACCCGGTGGCAGCGCGAAGCGAATCCGTGCGCGCTCGGGCGGCTGGCGGTCGACGTGAATTTCCAGTTGAGCGCCGGAGAGCACGACGCGCGCGTCCGGCGGTGACGATCCGGCGACTCGAAGGATTCGCTCCGCGGCGGGGACGGACCCACACGCGAGCGCGACGATCGCCAGGGCGACGAGCAAGGAGCCGATCGCGCGCATCCGGTATTCCGTGAGGGGTGAGAGAAAAAGGCGGCGGCCCGATCGAGCCGCCGCCGAGAAACGAATCAGTCGAGGCGGACGACGCGCGGGTCCACGGTGGGATCCGCCACGTCGACGACGCCGCCGAGCGCTTCCTTGATGTACTGCTCGAGGATGAGCTGTTCGCCGATGTCGGTGGTGCGCAGCTTGGTCGAGGCCGCGAGCGCCGCATAGCCGTCACCGCCGGTCGAGAGGAAGTCGTTGGTGGCCATGACGAAGGTGCGGCTCGCGAGATCCGAGGTCGCCACGAAGTTGCTGACGAGGGTCTCGGTCGTGCCGTTGGGACGCGTCACGATGAGCGTCTTGATGCGCGAGGCCTCGCTGATGCGCGCCTGACCCTGGATACCAGGACGGCTCGCGTCGTACTCCATCGTCATGCCTGCGATCTGCGGGAAGCGGCCGTCCGCGGAGGGAACGCGGCTGATCGAGTTCTCCATTGCGGCGAGGAGCTGCTCGCCGTCCATCTCGAGGACCGCGAGACGGTTGTTGAAGGCGAGCGCGGCGCCGATCGTCAGGCGAATGATCTTCGGCCCGGTGATTGTGTCGCGGATGCCGCCACCGTTCTTGAGCGCGACGTCGATCGAGAGCTCCGGGTACTCCTGCTGGGTGAACCAGAGCGTCGAATCCGCGGCGACGCGGCCGAGGTTCGTCTCGCGGCCGCGAACGTCGATGCGCTGGCCGTTGAGCGGATACGTCGTGTCGCCGACGAAGGCGAACGCGTCCTGAATGGTGGGCGTCTGCTGGAGCTCCTCGAAGATCTCCCGCACCGCGGCGGGCGCCTGAATCGCGGGGAGGTCAAGGTAGGCGGCCATGCTGTCGAGCGCTTCTTGGGTCGTCGCGATCGGGCCGCTGCGGCCGTCGACGGCCTTGATGTTGCCATTGCGATCGAAGGTGACCATCAGGTTGCCGATGTAGCGGAACTGCTGATCGCTGTTGACGACGAGGATCGTCTTCCCCTCGCTGTCCTCACGGACGGTCGGGTAGCTCGCGCCGGGAGCGTCCTCGGGACGGAGCAGGTTGAAGGGGCCGGTCGCCTGCGGCTTCGCCATGAAGCCCGTCGAACCCGCGGCGATGATCACGTCGATGCCGCGCAGCAGCTTCGCCGAGAGCGGGTCGCCGGTGAAGTCCTGGGCGTGGTCGATGAGGATGATCTTGTTGATGCCCTGCGCTTCGAGCGCGGCGACTTCGTCGAGAACCTGCTCGACGGCCGAGACGAGCGGCTGATTCGTCTGCGGATCGCGGCCGCCCACGAAGTCGATGCCCGGAATCGTGCGAGCCGGGTCCTTGATGACATTGAAGAAGTCGGCGGGCGCGCGGCCGATCACGCCGATGCACTGGTCGAAGGCCTGGAGGAGCGTGCTCTTCACCACCTTGCCGGTCTGGCGCGTCGCGCGGTCGCGGTCGACGCCGATCTCGATCTCGGGCGCGGTCGGGCCGACCTGCGCATTGGTGAAGTCGAGATTGACCGCGATGAAGGGATACTCGGCGCGGGCGAGCATGCGGGAGAAGTCATCGATGCCGCCGTCGAACTCATGGTTGCCCATGCCGTTCACGGCGAGACCCATCGCGTTGTAGAACTCGATGTCCGCGATGCCGGGCGCGCCGAACGCCGGAACTTCCGCCGAGGCCTGATAGAAGAGATTCGGAATCGTGTGATCGCCGGCCGTGACGTGGAACGGGAAGTAACCCGAGCGAACGCCGACGGTCTGAAGCGCCGACGCGAGCGCGGCGTAGTTGAGGATCTTCGGCTCGAGGGTGTTCGGATCCTGGAACGACGACTCGTTGTCCGAGCTGTGCAGGATCTGCAGCTTCAGTTCTTTGACCTTGATGCGGCTGGGGTCGCAGCCCTGCGCCAGTGCTGGCGCCGTGGCAGCCATCGCGAACAGCGCCGCGACGGCACACGCCGACTTCGTGAATTTCGTCATGTGGAGATCTCCCTTTTTGAATGGCTCTCGAGGACGCGAACCCAGGGAGTCTGACGACCCGGCGTGACTGGGCTGTGAACGGCGGGTGAGGATTCGGAGAATCAACTGTGACGAGATCGTAAGATCATTGGCCGTCCTTCGCTTTTTTCGAGGTCTCAGCGAGATTCGGGTCCCTCTTGCCGTAGCATGCGCACGACTTCGGGGGTGAGTGACGCGGCGAGGGACAGTTCGCTTGGCCATCGATTTCGTTTTTTCGGTCCACGGCCCCTTGCTTCGCGTCACGACCCGCGGCCGCGACGAGAGCCTCGAGGAAACACAGGCCTACGGGCTCGCGGTCCTCGAAGCCGCCATGGCCTCCGGCTGCTCGATGGTGCTCTGCGACGAACGCGAGCTCGACTACGCGCTGTCGACGACCGAGACCTTCGACCTCGCCTGCGGGCTCGCGCAGCGCGTCCCGGCTCTGGGGAGGGTCGCGATCGTCTGCAAGGCGGATCACGCGGCCGACGGACTCTTTTTCGAAACCGTCGCGGTGAATCGGGGGTTGCTGGTCCGCGTGTTCACATCGATCGAAGAAGCGGAGACTTGGCTGGCGTCGCGCTGACGCTGATCGGGTCACGCCCCGCCGCCGCGATCGAGCGTCCGGTACGAAACCGCCTCCAGGACGTGCGGGGCTTCGATCGTCTCGACGCCGGCGAGATCGGCGATGGTGCGCGCGGTCTTGAGCACGCGGTCGTGGGCGCGCGCCGAGAGCGCGAAGCGCTCCATCGCCACCTCGAGGGCGCGGCGTGCGAAGGGATGGAGCACGCAGACGCGCGCCAGGTCGCGCGGGCGCAGGTGGGCGTTCCAGGTCACGCCAAAGGCGCCGTTGCGGGCCTCTTGCACCTCGCGTGCGGCGACGACGCGCGCGCGCACGTGCTGGGACGACTCGCCCTCGGCAATGCGCGCGAGGTCCGCGGCCGGTACGGAGGGCACGTCGACGTGCAGATCGATGCGGTCGAGCAAGGGGCCCGAGATGCGTGAGCGGTAGCGGTCGATCATGCCGGGCGTGCACGTGCAGCGCGTGGGATCGAAGCCGCCGTGCCAGCCGCAGGGGCAGGGGTTCATCGCGGCGGCGAGAAGGAAGCGTGCAGGAAACTGAGCGCGGCCGAGCGCGCGCGAGATGGTGACGACGGCGTCCTCGAGCGGCTGGCGCAGCGTCTCGAGCACGTGACGTGGAAACTCGGGCAGCTCGTCGAGGAAGAGCACACCGTGCGTCGCGAGCGAGACCTCGCCCGGCCGCGGCATCGACCCGCCGCCGATCATGCCCGCCTGCGAGACGGAGTGATGCGGTGCGCGGAAGACGCGTTCGACGAGCAGGCCGCCGCCGCCGGGCACCATGCCCGCCGCGGAGTGGATGCGCGTGACTTCGAGCTGCTCGTCGCGCGTCATCGGCGGCAGGATCGTCGGCAGGCGGCGCGCGAGCAGCGTTTTGCCCGAGCCGGGCGGGCCGATGAAGAGGATGTTGTGGCCTCCCGCCGCGGCGATCTCGAGCGCGCGCTTCGCGGCGCTCTGGCCTTTGACTTCGAGCAGATCGATCTCGTCGACGGCGGACGGAGCCCGTGGCGCTTCGGGCCAAGGCGCGACGGCGCCGCTGTCGCCACGCAGGACGCGCGCGGCGTCCGCAAGCGAGCGCACCGCGAAGACGCGCAGGCCATCGACTTCGGCGGCTTCGCGAGCGGCGGAGGGCGGCACGAGGATCCCCTCGAAGCCGCTGGCGCGCGCGGAGAGCGCCGCGGAGAGCGTGCCGACCACGGGAACGAGCGTGCCGTCGAGGCCGACTTCGGCATACGCGAGGAGACGCGCGAGGCCGGGAGCGAGGTCGTGGGCGCGGAGCGCGGCGACGGCGAGACACATTGGCAAATCGAGCCCGGTGCCGGTTTTTCGCACGCCCGCCGGCTTGAGGTTGATGATGACCGGGGAGTCGCTCTTGTCGCGCAAGAGGCCGCTCGCCGAGAGCGCGACGCGAATCCGGTCGCGGCCTTCCTTGACCTCGTTGTCAGCCTGTCCGACGACGATCGCGCGCGGCATGCCGAGCGGCCGCGCCGCTTGCACCTCGACCGTCACCGCATCGATGCCGAAGAGCGCGGCGCCGAACGCTCGCGCCACGTGAATGCGGTCGACCACGCGCGCCTCCTCGCAGAGCACGTTAGCGCGCGCACGCAGCGGAGGCGCGGGTTTCAGCGCGCGGGCGTTGCGGGAGCGGGAACAGGATGCACGGATGCGCGGATCCGCGGACAGGCGGGACGGTTGACTTGGCCTACGGTGCGTCGAGAAAACGATCCGCGACATCGGGCGGCGGCACCGGACACGCTTCCTCGCGGCCAAACCAGCGGTAGCGGCGCCGCGCGATCGCGTCGTAGAGGGCATCGCGAAGCGGGCGCGGCACGACGATCGCGAGGAAGGCGAGCGACCAGGGAAAGCCGAGCGCTCGCGCGATGCGCAAGGCGGCGGTCGAGCGCACGTGAATGCCGGCGCCGTCGATGAGCACCACGCTGTCGGGAAGCGCTCGGAGCTCTCTCGCGCCGGCGTCGGCGAGG
>CAZPJJ010000237.1:0-6644 GCA_964586535.1 uncultured Acidobacteriota bacterium
TGGCGCCGAGGGGGGTGGCGCTGTGGGCCCTCGGTTGCCGAGCGTGGCAGCCGGGTTTCGTGACCTGCGCGGCCGGCGAGCGGCGAGCAGTGGGACCAGAAAGCCATCTCGGGCTCACCATCGTCCCCTCTGGTCGCGGGCTTTCACGGGACCGTCACCAAAACGTGACAGTCTTCACGGCAAGATGTACCGAGGTTGCCATCGTGTGAGGGTCGATCCGCCCAGACCGTGCGAAAATCTCGACGGCATCACCCAGGGGAGTCCGCATGGTGTCGCTGACGCAAGCCGGTAACCTCTCGTATCCACCCGCCTCGCAGCTTCTCCCCGCGAACGACCTCTCCCAGGGACACTACGAACTGGGATTCACTCGAAGCATGGCCGAACTCGACGAGGTGCTTCGGCTGCGCTTCGAGGTCTTCAACGTGGAGCTGGGCGAGGGCCTCGACTCGTCGCACGAAACGGGCCGCGATCTCGACGAGTTCGACGCGCAGTGCCACCACCTGAAAGTGCGCGATCGAAACACCGGGCGCATCGTGGGCACTTATCGGATGCAGACTTACGAGATGGCGCTCGCGGGGCGCGGCTTTTATTCGGCCGATGAGTTCGTGCTCGACGCGCTTCCCCAACACGTGCTGCGTGAGTCGGTCGAAGTGGGGCGCGCCTGCGTCGCGCTCCCTCATCGCAACAACGCCGTTCTCTTCTTGCTCTGGCGCGGTCTCGCCACGTACATGCGTCACACCGGAAAGCGCTATCTCTTCGGCTGCTCGTCGTTGACGAGTCAGGACCCCGCCGAGGGAACTTCGCTCTTCCGCCAACTCGAGGCCGGGGGATGCCTGCATGGAGACTTCTCCGTGCCGCCGACGGCCGACTACGTATGCCCACTGGTGAGCGAAGACGAGATGCCCAGGGAGCCCGTCAAGATTCCGAAACTATTTCGCACCTACCTGCGCATCGGCTCGAAGGTGTGCGGACCTCCCGCGATCGACCGGCGTTTCAAGACGATTGATTTCCTGATGCTCTTCGATCTTTCGCTGATGGACGAGAAGACCTTCCGCTCGTTCTTCTGTTGAGCCGAACGCAGTCGATGTCCCATCTGCGAGCTTTCGTCCGCTTCTTCGCCCTCTGCGCGCTGACGTTTTACGAAACCCTGGCGACCGTGGTCGCGGTCCGCCGCGCACGAGATCCCGTGGCGAGGCGCCGCGCGGGTGTCTCGCGCGTGGTCTCGTGGAGCCGCCGCGCGTGCCGGCTCCTCGGGATCCGGCTCGACGTGCGCGGCCGCGCTCCAGAAGGCGCGTACGTGCTCGTCTCGAATCACCTGAGTTACATCGACATCATCGTGCTCGGCCAGACCGCGCGGCCGGTCTTCGTCGCCAAGGCCGAGATTTCCCGCTGGCCGCTCTTGGGTTGGGTAACCGACGCCGCGGGCACGGTCTATATCGACAGGAGTAGAATCCGCGCCATTCCCGAAGTGGTCGGGCAGATGGACGCTATTCGCGAGGCGGGCTTGGGAGTGCATTTCTTTCCGGAAGGGACGACCACCGATGGCACCCGCGTCGGCGAGTTCCGGCCCGCCCTCCTCGAGTTCGCCGCGCGCAGCGGCCGGCCGGTGCACTGGGCGGCGCTGCGCTACGAGACTCCCGCGGGCTGGCCAAAGGCCTCGCAGTCGATTTGCTGGTGGGGAGACGACACCTTCGTGGGTCACCTCTGGGGGCTGCTCCGTTTGCCCGGATTCACGGCGACCGTCCACTTCGGGGAGACGCCCGTCGAGGAAGCGGATCGCAAAGTCCTGGCCCGAACGCTGGAAGATGCCGTCCGCGACGCGCTCGTTCCTGGGGACGGTGGCGCGGCTTCCGAAGGACGATGAGGAAGGCATGAAGCGCGTGGAATCGCTCGCCGCATTCAATGCGGCCTTGATACGCCAAGGAATGGCCCTTGTCTCGTCGCTGCCGGACGACGCCTACCGGAGCGGCGGAAGCTCCCGCCCGGGCGGCGGGGTCGGAAGCCAGCTCCGGCACGTCTTCGATTACTACGGCTGCTTCCTGCGCGATCTCGGCGAAGCGCGCATCGACTACGACAGGCGCGAGCGGGATGTGGCTGTCGAGCAGAGCCGCGAACTCGCGGTCTCCCGCATGGGCGCGCTTGCCGACGCTCTCGATGCGCTCGGAGGCGATCGCGAGGACGAGGCGCTCGAAGTGCGCATGGAAGGCGATGTGCTTCCCGAGGGCGTGACGCCCTGGGCGCGCTCGTCTCTCGTGCGCGAGTTGCATTTCCTGGCGAGCCATACCGTCCACCACTTCGCGCTGGTCGCGATCATGCTGAGCGCGCGTGGGATCGAAGTGCCACACGAGCTGGGCGTCGCGCCATCGACGCTCGCGCACTGGAATCGCTCGAGCTGATGTGCACGCTGACGTGGTGGCGCGACGCGCGGGGATTCTCGCTGCACTTCAATCGAGACGAGCGCAAGACGCGCCCGGGGTCGACTCCTCCGGAACTCGTGACGATCGACGGCGTGCGCGCGCTCGCCCCGCGCGACGGCGAGGCCGGCGGGACGTGGATCGGCGTCAACGAGCGCGGCGTCGCCGTGGCGCTGCTCAACGGTTATCAACACGCGCGGCACGGAGCGGAGGGCGCGTTCCGCAGCCGGGGGCTTCTCGTGCACGAGCAGCTCGGTGGAGCGAACGCCCACGAGGTCGTGGATCGGGTGCGCAAGCGGGATCTGTCGATCTACCGGCCTTTTCTGCTGACGGCGTTCGACCGCTTCACGGCCTTCGTCATCGAGTGGGATGGCCTTCGCGCGGACGCCCGCACCCTCGATGACGGGATGCGGCCGATGGTGTCTTCGGGCTACGACTTCCTGGGCGTCGCTCGGGCGCGGCGAGAGCTCTTCGACTCGCTGGCGGTCCGGGGCGTCGACGACGCGATGCTCGCGCGATTCCATCGTTCGCACGAACCCGAGCGCGGGCCTTACTCGCCATGCATGCACCGCGACGACGCCGCGACGGTCAGCTACACGCGCGTGACCGTCGACGGCCGCGAGGGGGCCATCGAACATCACGCGGGCGCGCCCTGCGAGAGCCCGCCTCGCTCGCAATCGACGCTGCCGCTCGCCTCGGCAGGTCCGGCGTAGCCGATGCGAATTCCCTGGGGGCGCGTCGTCGTCGCCCTGCTCGCGGTTGTGCTTTTCGCTTCGTGGATGGTGCGTGCCGGAAGGCCGCCCGAGCGCGCGCTGCGCGGCGGACAGAGCGCGATCGAGATTCCGGCCCCGACCGCCGGCGGGGCGACGCGCGGGACGCTGCGCTTGGCTTACGTCGATCAGCTTTTGAGCGACAGGGGCACGCCGGTTCTGCTGCTGCACGGATCGCCCGGTGACGGACGAGACTTCACGGGCGTCGTTCCCGGCCTCGAGCACGGGCGCCGCGTCATCGTGCCGGATCTGCCCGGCTTCGGCGCGTCGTCGCGCGACGTGCCCGATTACTCGATCAGGGCCCATGCGCGCGCGGCGATCGCGCTGCTCGAGGCGCTGGAGATCGAACGCGTTCACGTCGTGGGTTTCTCGATGGGGTCGGGAGTGGCGATCGAACTCGCCGGGCTGGCGCCGGAGCGCGTCGCTTCGGTGACTCTCGTGGCGGGCATCGGCGTCGTCGAGCACGAGCTCTTGGGCGAACATCACGTGAACCGGGCGCTGCACGGATTGCAACTCGCCGGGCTCTGGACGCTGCGTGAATTCGTGCCTCATTTCGGGGCGCTCGATGACGCATTCATCGGCGTCCCCTACGCGCGGAGTTTCTACGACACGGACCAGCGCCCGCTGCGCTCGCTGCTCGGCGCGATCGACGCGCCGGCGCTGATAGTTCACGGGCGCGAGGACTTTCTCGTCCCGCTGGAGGCGGCGCGGGAGCACCATCGCCTGCTGCCGCAGAGCGAACTCGTCCTCTTCGACGACGGTCACTTCGCGGTGTTCACGGATGGCGCGCGCGTGTCGGCGCCCATCGATGCGTTCCTGGAGCGGGTCGATCGCGGCGAGGGGATGACGCGCGGGCAGGCGCCGCCGGCGCGGCGTGCGGCGGCGGCGGAGCCCTTCGACCGGAGCTCGATCGCCGAGGCGCGGGGTGTGGCGCTCTTGGTGCTCGCCGTTCTGCTCGTGCTCGCGACGCTCGTCAGCGAAGATCTCGCGTGCGTAGCGGGCGGACTGCTGGTGGCCTCTGGGCGCATGGGCTTCGTCGAGGCGACCGGAGCGTGCCTCTTCGGGATCGTCGTGGGCGACGTCGCGCTCTTTCTGGCGGGACGCGCGTTGGGACGGGCCGCGCTGGCGCGGGCGCCGCTGAAGTGGTTCGTGAGCGCGTCGTCCGTCGAAAGGGCGGGCGCGTGGTTCGAGCGGCGCGGGCTCGCGATCATCTTTGCGAGCCGCTTCATGCCCGGCATGAGACTGCCGACGTACGTCGCGGCGGGGATGGTGCGTACGCCCCTCGCGCGCTTCACGCTCTACTTCGCGATCGCGGCGGTGCTCTGGACGCCGATCCTGGTCGGCATCTCGGCGCTGCTCGGCGAGACCGCGATGGCGCTCTTCGAACGCTTTCGGGGGGCCGCGCTCTTCGTCGTGCCATTGGTGCTGGTCGCGCTCTTCGTCGTGACCCACGTGCTCGTGCCCGCGATGACGCGGCGAGGCCGCCGTCGCCTCTACGGGACCTGGCTGCGGTGGCGGCAGTGGGAGTTCTGGCCACCGTGGCTCGCCTATCCGCCCTTGATCGCGGCGATCTTGTGGTTCGGCGTGCGCTACCGCGGGCCGACGGTGTTCACGGCGAGCAACCCTGCCATCGATGCGGGCGGTGTCATCGGTGAGCGCAAGCATCTGATCCTCGGTGCGCTCGCGGAGGGAGCGCCGGGGCGCGTCGCGGCGTTCACGCTGGTGCGAGCGGCGGACGAGCCCGGGGCGCGCTGGGCGGCGGTCGCGGCGTGGCGTGAGGAGCAGGGGGTCACGGGGCCTCTCGTGATGAAGCCGGATGCCGGGCAGCGAGGCGCCGGCGTGGTGTTCGTCGAAAGCGACGACGAGCTGCGCGAGCGCGTGCTGGCGGCGATGGTCGACACGATCGTGCAGGCGCGCGTCGATGGGCCCGAGTTCGGCGTGTTCTACGTGCGCGATCCGCGCGAGGCGCACGGCCGGATCTTCTCGATCACGACGAAGGTGTTGCCCTTCGTCGAGGGGGACGGCCGGCGCACGCTCGAAGAACTGATCGTCGACGATCGGCGCGCCGTGGCGCTGGCGGAGATGTACCTCGAGCGTCTCGGTGCGCGCGCCGCGGATGTTCCGGCGCCGGGCGAGCGCGTGAGGCTCGTCGACGTGGGCACGCACTGTCGCGGCGCGGTCTTCCTGGACGGGCGACGACTCGTGACGCCCGCGCTCGAGGCGGAGATCGATCGTATCGCCCGGGGCTACGAGGGGTTTTATTTCGGCCGCTTCGACATTCGCGCGCCTTCGGTCGATGCATTCCAACGGGGCGAGGGGCTGAAGGTGATCGAACTCAACGGGGTCACTTCGGAGGCGACGCACGTCTACGATCCCGCGGTCGGCATGCGCGAGGCCTATCGCACGCTCGTCGAGCAGTGGCGGCTGGCTTTCGAGATCGGTGCCGAGAACCGCCGGCGCGGGACGCGGACGGTCGGCGCATGGGCGCTCTTGGGGCGCGTGATTCGCTATCGCGAGGAGTGGGCGCACCAGTCGAGGTGACCCTGGGGACGGGGAGGGGTCTCCGAGGTCGACGAAGAGCGTGACGCCGGAGACGGCTTCACGCTCTTCGCAGGGTCTCGGACGGGCGGCGCCGGCCGGCCGGCTGCTCGCCGTCGCTCGTTCGCTACTTCTTCACGATCTCGAGGAGCTCGACCTCGAAGACGAGGGCGGCGCCCGGCTTGATGAGCGGCGGCGCGCCGCGCTCACCGTAGGCGATGTCGGCCGGGCAGACGAGCTTGGCCTTACCGCCGACCTTCATCTTCTGCACGCCTTCGGTCCAGCAGGCGATCACGCCATTGAGCGGGAACTCCGCGGGCTGATTGCGCGAGTACGAGCTGTCGAATTCCGTACCGTCGCGCAGCGTGCCGCGATAGTGGACCTTCACGGTGTCGGTCGCGGCCGGGCTGGGGCCGGTGCCGGCGACGAGTTCCTTGTAGAGCAGGCCGCTCGCGTTCTTCGTCATGCCGTCTTCGGTGGCCGACTGGGCGAGGAATTCGGCGGCGGCGGTCTTCTCGAGTTCCGCGACCTTGGCCTGGCGCTCCCGCTGGAGGCCCTGGATCTTGGGACCCCACTCCTCGAGGGCGAGCTGCGGCTCGTTCTTGAGGACGCCGTCGACGAGTCCGTTCTGCACGATCGCCAGGTCGTCCTTCGAAAGCCCGAAGCTCTCGAGGTTGCGCGCGAGCGCGAGGCCGAGCGCGTAGAGGGTCTTTTTCTCGTCCGTGTCCATGGTCGGCTTCTCCGGAACCGCCGGTGCGGCAGGCTGTTGCGCGCAGGCCGGTGCGGCCACGAGTGCCAGGACCGTGATCAATGCCGTCGTCAGGGTGCGCACGATGACTCCTTGGGGCTCCTTCTGGAGCCGGCGCACTATACCAGCCGCCTCCCCCCCGGGCACAGCCGAGATCCGGTGACGGGTGGGGGA
>CAZPJJ010000238.1:0-6641 GCA_964586535.1 uncultured Acidobacteriota bacterium
TCATCGCGACGAGGCCGAAGAGCACCAGCCCGATCCAGAACGAACCGACGAAGACGCGCTGCGCCGTGCCCGGCGCGAACTTGAGCCCGTCGATGAGCGTCGAGGCGCCGAGCTGCCGAGCGGCGGCGTCGAGCACGATGTCCGCTCCCGGCTCGACGGCGGTCGCGACCGTGCGGTACATCAGGCAGATCGGATCGAGGAGTCCGATCTGCAGCATGCCGAAAGCAGCGAGGATCAGGAACCACGTCAGGATGCCGTACTTGAGGAAGTAGATATTGCGGTAGCGGTTCGAGTCCCAGCGTTCGGTCGTCTTGCGCGTGTTGAAGAGCCAGCCGACGAACTGGTGCAGCGTGCCGTAAGGGCAGATCCAGTTGCAGAAGACGCGCCCGAAGAGAAGCGTCAGCGCGAGGACGAGCAGCCCCCAGCCGAGGAAGCGATACACCGTGCCCGTCGCGAGCGCGGTCGAGATCATCACCAGCGGGTCGATCTCGAGCAGCCGCGAGACGGGGTAGCCGCCCAGGCGCGTCGTCCACGTCGCCCAGCAGGCGAGCAGGAACGCGGCGAAGAAGAAGACCTGCGAGGCGATGCGGACATTCGTGAGGCGCAGGAACTTGCGCGCCTTGGGCGGCGGGAAGCCCGGATGGACCGGCAGGCGGGCGGGCGTTTCGATCATGCGCTGGCCTCGCGCACGCGGCCCGCGTAGTCGAGGATGCCGCTGCCCTTCCGCTCGGCGTCGAGCAGATACTGCGGGTAGTCGCGGCCACGCTCGAGGATGTGCTCGAAAGCCCAGGCATCCGCGGCCACCGGATCGACCGCGGCGATGAGCGCGTCGCCGGGCTTGACGTTGGTGGGATCGCCGCCGGTCGGGCCGTTCTTCATGAGCACGTGCGCGCCGTCGATGATCGTCAGCGTCGGCTTCATCATCAGCGAGAGATCCGAGACGATGCCGTGGATGTCCTGATGGAACTGATTGCGGCGCCCGCCGAGCAGCCCGTACCAGTTCTTCATGCCCATCGACGCGTGGCAGAGGTTGTGGTCCTTGACCGGGGCGAGGCCGATCACCTTGTCCACGTTGGTGAGCGGCCGATGGAAGATCGGCCACGCGGCGATGAGCTGCGCGCCCGGCGTGTGGAGCGTGCGAAAGGCGTTCGAGTCGGGCAGGAACACGCGGCCGCCGGCGCGCTCGGCCGCGGCGCGCACGCCGCTCTTGGCGAAGCAATCGGGCGGCGACTCGATCGGATTGTCGGCGACGCGCACTTCCTGCGCGCGGCAGTCGACGAGCAGCAGGCGGATCAGCGCCTCGAGCACCTCGGGGTGCGTCGTCGCGCCGAGATTGGGCGCGCGGTCGAAGGCGACGTTCGGTTTGACGAGCACGATGTCGCCGGGCTTGACGTAGTGCGTGATCCCGCCGATGAGGTCGAGCGCGGCGCGCATGCGCGTCACGGCGTCGGGGCCGCGACCGACCGCGACGTCCGGCGCGGTCGAGGGCCGCGCGACGCGGAAGTCGCCGAGGACGACGGGCTTCTCGCGCGGCATGCCGCGATGGCCGCTGGGATCGCGCATCGAGAGCGGCCACGACTCCGGAGCGAACGACGCGTACGCGGCGGCGCCGCCGATGCCGAGCACGGCGGCGATGCGCTGCGCGAAGCCTCGACGGGTGAGCGGGGCCTTCTCGTAGGTCAGGTCGGGTTTGCCGCGGGGTTTTCCACCGTCACGAGCCATTCTGCGCAGCCTCCAGCACGCGGGCGAGTTGTTTTTCGGCGATGGGTGCGTCGGGTGCGCCTTCGACGCCGGCGATGACGGTGCCCTGGCGGGCGACGGCGAAGACGGTGCCGAGATATTCGTGGCGCAGGATCGCGCGGTCGTCCGCGCGCGAGACGACTTGATATTCGTACGACTGTTCGTCGACGAGTTGGGAGAAGGTACTCTGCGCTTGATCCGCCGCGGGGGCTTCGTGGAAGAAGACGCGCGCTCCCTTCACGTCGGGCAGAGCGCCCATCCAGACGTTCTTGAAGAACCCGAGTTGAAAGACGTTGTCGCGTTCGAAGCCGATCGCCTCGAAGGGCAGCCGCAGCCCCGCGGCGAGCACGCGATAACCACGGCTTTCGCTCGCGCTCACCGCCGGCAGCGCGCCGACGAGCGAGACGAGCGCACGGGCCTTGGACGTGACCTCGGGAGTCTCGGCGCTCGCGGCGATCTTGCCGTAGTAGTTGCGGTAGAGCGCGCGGCCACCGACCGGATTGGGCTCGAAGACGACCTCGCCCGCGTTCTCGGTGGGCCGCGTGTCGGTGCGCTGTGCCGCGAAGACGCCGAGCGCGTTCGCGAACGAACCCTGGTCGTAGAGCTCGAGCGTGAGGAAGACATCGCCCTTGGCGAGCGTCACGTAATGAAGGCGCTTGAAACCGTAGGCGAGGTACTGCTCGGCCTGGCCGTTGATCTTCTCGTAGAGGTTCTCGGCGTCGTAGGTCTCGACGCGACCGTCCAGCGCCCAGCCGTCGTCGAGCAACGTGCGCGGGAAGATCCCCAGATCGATGGAGGCGCTCCCGCCCGCGGCTGCGGCGGCGGTGCCGGGCTCCTGCCAGCGCGCCAGGGGCGAGCGCCAGAGCGTGTCCTCCACCGCGGATGCCGCGAGGACCTCGGGTGAGAGGTCGCGCGAGTAGGGGTCGAATGCGTCCTGCTGCGACCACACCCAACCGCCCGCA
Source organism: uncultured Acidobacteriota bacterium (assembly GCA_964586535.1). Taxonomy (GTDB): domain Bacteria; phylum Acidobacteriota; class Polarisedimenticolia; order J045; family J045; genus CAZPJJ01. The sequence goes on from CAZPJJ010000238.1 coordinate 2,703, forward strand.
AGGACGAGCGCACCGAGAATGGCTGCGCCGGTCCAGAACTCCCGGACAGGGAACTCCTTGCGCAGCAACTTGCGCGAGTGGGGCGTGAGAACCCGATCCGCTCCGTACCGTCCCGCCACGTGGTACCTCGATGTCCTGGAAGATGTGCTTCGGTACCCGCGAATAATCGTGCGGTTACTAGCGTAAGTGCAAGCGGGCAGGGGAGGAAGGTGATGAACGGTTGATGGTCTACCCAAGCAAGTCCGTCGCCGTGATAAATCCGCATCGTGGAACCGTCTTCGAGGCAGAGATGAGCGATCGAGCCGCGGAAGGGGAAGAGCTGCGGGCCATCGCCCGGCGTCTCGCCCGCGGAGATCTCGAAGCGTTGGCGTCACTCTTCGATCTGCTCGGGGCGTCGCTCTATCGGCAGGCGCTCTGGCACCTGGGGCGACCCGCCGATGCGGAGGATGTCGTGCAAGACGTGCTCACGGCTTTCTCGCAGCGCGGTGCGCGGCTGGAGGCCATCGTGGAGCCCGCGCCCTACCTGCGAAGGATGATCCATCGAGCCTGCCAGGATCTCGCCCGCGCGCGAGCGCGGCGCCGCGAAGAAGCGATCGACGCGTGTCTCCTCCTTCCCGCGCGCGAGAGCGGCGCCGCGGCAGCGTCGGTCGATCTCGAGCGCGCCCTCGCCGCGCTCCCCGCGGAACAGCGCGAGGCCGTGTACCTGCACACCTATCTGGGCCTGAGCTTTCGCGAACTCGGCGAGGTGCAGGGCGTTCCGACGCAGACCGCGGCAAGCCGGCATCGTCTGGCGCTGGAAAGGCTTCGGCAGGAGTTGACCCGATGAGCGATCCACGAATCGACGATCCGATCGAAGAACTCCTGCGCTCTCGCGCTCTCCCCGACCCTCCGGCAGGTTTGCGCTTCCGCGTGCTCGCCGCCGCGCGCGCCGAGCGGCGCTGGCGGCGCGCGATGGCGCTCGCCGCCGCTGTGCTGGTGGCGCTCTTCTTGGCCGAGGCCGCGCTGCAGCCGGGCGAGTTTCGCGAGCCGGTCGAACCGTGCAGCGAAGCCACGGTCGCGCTCGCCGAGGAAACCGAGATCGATCTCTGCCGCCCCGCGTGGGCAATCGCCGCGGCGAGGCGGGTCCTGGAGCACGAGCCGACGATCCCCCGCTCCATGTCGATGGAAGGAGAAGACTCGTGACCAAGCGCCGCCGAATCCTGCGAGTGATCCTCATCGTCGGCGCCGCGCTGCTCGCGCTGCGCCTCGCGCTCGGTCTCGCAGCTTCGCTCTGGCTCGATGCCAAGACCGACGCTCTCCTCGAGAAGCACGGCTCGCTGCGGCCACGCGCCTCGGCACCGCCCGAGGTGCCAGGCAGCGAGAACGCCGCCGTTCTACACCTTGCCGCCTCGCTGCAGTTCGACGGGGACAACCAGGCCGATCGATTCGCCCTTCGTCGCTTCGTCGACGAGAGGAAGGAAGGCGACACTCCGACCAGCGACGAGCAGATGCGGGACATCGTCTCCCGATACGCGCTCGCCTTGCGTCTCATGGACGAAGCGCTGACCAAGCCAGCGACGCGGTGGAAGTATGGCTACGAAGGCATCACGGCGGAGATTCCGAATCTGATCGTCGTCATGGATCTTGGTCGTCTGCTGCTTGCCGACATGAAACTCGCCCTCACCGATGGCGACGACGAAAGGGCCGCCACGAGGTTCCGCGAGGCGCTTCAGCTCTCGTCCGGGCTGATCGAATCGCGGGTGATGATCATGACTCTCATCGGCACGGCTCTCGAGCGGGGCGCTATCCGAACGCTGCGTGAAGAGCTCATTCATCGCGATCGCGTCTCCGAGTCGATACTCGGCGTTGCCCGAGCGGAGTTGGAGCGGTTGCCGGATGCTACGAGCGCCTACGACGAGGCAATCGTCTACGAGATGCGCTCCGTGCATGCAGTTCTCCGAGGCCTCGCCGCCGGGTCCGACGAAACGCTCGACGACACATGGCTCAGCCTGCGGCCCCTGGTCTGGCTGGCAAGGCCGTGGGTGATGTGGAATCACGGGCACGTGCTGGACCGGTTCGAGGCGCTGGAGCGACGGTTGAGAGCTCCGATCGTGGCCGATGAATCGCTCGAGGAAGAGCGATCTGCCTCAAAGCTGCTCTGGTTGCGCGATCTGCTGGCTCCAAGTCTCAGCGGAGTTCTCGAGCGCGAGCGTTTCGCGCGCGGCCATCGCGCTCTCGCGCGCGCGGCGCTCGCGGTCGAGGAGCATCGCCTCCGTCACGGCTCGCCGCCGGCAAGTCTCACGGAGCTGGCCGACGCCGCGGGCGAAGTCTCCTTCACCGACCCGTGGACGGGCGAACTCCTCTCCTACGAGATCCTCCCGACGGGAGGCTATCGGCTGGCCACCGCGGGAGCCGCGCGACCTGTGACGGTGCGGCCGGAAGCGCTGCAAGTCTGGGAGCGTCCTCGCTGATTCGTTCCGCGGGGACAAAAGACAAACGGAGGCGCACGGTGCGCCTCCGCTTTGTTCACCTTGCGGACGAAGCGATCAGAACCGGAAGCCGACGCCGAAGCCGAGCACGAAGGGATCGACATCGATCTCGCCGAGGCTCTCGCCGCCGAGTTCGACATCGGTTCCGATGGTGATGTACTTCAGATCGATGTTGAACACCATGTTTTCGCTGAGCGGGAAGTCCACGCCGATCTGCGCCGCGTAGCCGAAGCTGCCGCTGTCGATGTCGAGTTCTTCGATGGCTCCGGACTCGCCGTAGAAGATCGTGTAGTTGATGCCGGCGCCGACGTAGAAGTCCATGCCGCCCGGATTGAAGTGGTACTGGGCGAGGAAGGTGGCCGGCGCGTGGTAGACGCTGCCGATGCTGTCACCGACGGCGAACTCGTCGGGCAGACCGGGGAGCTTCACTTCCTGGGCCGCCGTCGCGAAGATCACTTCGAGGGCGACGTTGTCGGTGAAGAAGTAGCTGAAGTCCAATTCGACGGTGATGTCGTATTCCACTTCGGCCTTGGCGACGTCGTCGAGGATGCCGGAGGCACCGTCGTTCGGCGCGATGTAGATCACGCGCGTGCGGAGCAGCTTGTCGCCGGCAGCGGCTTCGGCCGGGACGGTCGCGAGGCCAGCAGCCAGGGCGACGAGGGCCACGAGGGCGAGGGTGCGAGTGCGAGCGGTCATGGTCTTCTCCTTGTGTTCGCCACGACGTGGAGCCTCCTGCTCACGGGCGCGGAACCCACCCGCGCTCGACCACGTCTGTGAACGGCGCAGATTAGTGACGAATTAGTCAGAAGTCTAGCGTGTTCGCTGAACTCTCTTTGTCAAACCAAAGATGCTGTCGGAGTTAGACGACTCCGTACCCGAAGACGACCGTCAGAGAGAGCAAGACAGCCCCTGCGGCGACCAGCCAGAGCTGCAGCGGCCAAGCGAAGCGGAACCATTGCTCGTAGCGGCACTTACCGGCTTCGATGGACCCCATGAGGACTGCCGAAGTCGGCGTGATCAGGTTGGTGAAGCCGTCCCCGAACTGGAAGGCCAGGACCGCTTGCTGCCGGCTGAGCCCGACGAGGTCGGCGAGCGGCGCCATGATCGGCATCGTCAAGGCGGCCTGTCCGGAGCCGGACGGTACGAGGAAGTTCAAGAGGCTCTGAAAAGCGAACATCGCATTGATCGAGACGACACCGTGCAGGTGCGAGAGCCCGCCGGCCGCCGCCGAGAGCATCGGATCGAGCAGGCGAAGGTCGGCCGCGAGCAACACGATGCCGCGCGCCATGCCGATGACGATCGCCGCTGAGAGCAGATCGCGCGCGCCTTCGGTGAAGGCGTTCGCGGCATCGGTGGCGCGGATGCCCGCGACGATCGCGGCGACGAGCCCAATGGCGAGGAAGACGGCGCCGATCTCGATGACGTACCACTCGAACGCTCCGATTCCCCAGACCATGACGACGATGCCCCC
>CAZPJJ010000239.1:0-6641 GCA_964586535.1 uncultured Acidobacteriota bacterium
CTCGGCGGTGTCCACGGTCAGATAGGCGGCGATCGGCGCCGTCTCGGTCGAGCCGTAGACCTGCAGTAGCGGAATGCCGCGCGCGAAGACGGCGCGGATCAGGGCCAGAGGCACCAGCGTCGAGCCGGTCGAGATGGCGCGGGAGGATCGCCTGCCCTCGCGCGAGGATCGCCGCTCGCTCGAGCGCGTTGCGTAGCTCGCGCACGTTGCCGGGCCAGGTGTGCTCTTCGAGGCGGCGTATCGCAGAGGGCGAGATCGAGAGCTCCGTCATGCCGAGTTCGCCGCGGAGCACTTTGAGCAGGTGGGTCGTGAGCAGCGCGACATCTCCGGGGCGCGCGGAGAGCGGCGGCAGCGCGATCGGGAACGCCGCAAGCCGGTAGTAGAGATCCTCGCGGAAGCGCCCCGCCGCGACGGCCGCGCCGAGATCTCTGTGCGTCGCGGCGACGAGGCGCACGTCCGCTTCGATCGGACGCGAGCCGCCGACGCGCTCGAAGACGCGCTCTTGGACGACGCGCAGCAACTGCGCCTGCGCGGCGGCGGGAAGCTCGGCGACCTCGTCGAGGAAGAGCGTGCCGCCACGCGCGAGCTCGAAGCGGCCCGGGCGCTGGCGATCGGCGCCCGTGAACGCGCCGCGCTCGTGGCCGAAGAGCTCGGAGAGCGCGAGGTCTCCGACCGCGAGCGATCCGTTGAATGCGACGAAGGGGCCGGCGGCGCGCGTCGACCAGCGATGGATGGCGCGCGCGACTTGCTCCTTGCCCGTGCCCGTGTCGCCCGTGATGAGCACGGACGTCGGCGTGGGCGCGACGAGGCGCACCTGCTCGACGACGCGTGTCCAGGCAGGCGAGCGCCCCACGAGACCGGCGCGCGCCGCCGTGCCGTCGTCGTGCATCGCGTGCTGCGCGGCGAGGCGTTCGAGGTCGCGCTCGAGCCGCGCCGCGCGCTCGTCGCTGTCGATCGTGAGCGCGGCGAGATGCGCGAAGGCTTCGACCGCGCGGATGGCCTCGGGCGAGAAGGCGCCGCACGTGGCGGCGTCGAGCGTCATCGCGCCGAGATGCTTCGTGCCCGCGACGAGCGGCGCCGCCAGGCAGGAGTGATCGCCGGGGAGGCGCACGACGCCCTCGAAAGTGTCGGGCTCGTCGTGATGGTGCTCCTCACCGGGATCGCCCGAGAGCAGGCACGCGCTCTCGCCGCGCAGCGCTGCCGCGAGACTCGGACGCTGGGCGAGCTTGACGACGTGACCGACGACGCGCGGGCTCGCGAGCCTCCCGTGCGCAGCCCGCACGCGCAGCACGTCGCCCTCCTCGAACTCGAGGATCGAGTAGAGATCCGCGGGCACGACGCGCGCGACCGAGTCGAGGATCTGATCGAGGGTCGTCGGGGAATCGGCCATGGGGATCTCCTCGCGGAGCGACCGAGGGCACGCGGCAGGCTCGTTGCCGCCCTTCGGCGCCGAGGCGTGTGATCGCTGAGAGACGATAGAACGCGTCTCGCGAAATGTCGTCAGGAGGCGTAGCGACATTTCGCACTTGGCCTCGAGGAGCCGCCCCCCGGAGTTCGCGGGCGCTTGTACTTTGAACGCTAAGGGCTGAGCAGAGCGAACTTGCCGCTGCCCCCCCCCCCTGTGCTAAACAAGAACAGTCTAACCAACCGCCAGTGCTGGCTTGTGCGCCGGCGCGGGCACCAAAAAGGGGGTTTGGGATGTTTCGAACGAGCGTGTTGATCTCTTGTCTCTTGCTCATGGTCGCTCTCGGAGCGACGGGGGTCGCGTTCGCAGCGGTGCCGGTCACCGTGCGGAACGTCACCTGCAACGACGGACAGCAGTACCGGCTGGCGGCGAGCGGCGACGACGCGAGTTGTGTCGAGGTCGCGGCAGGTGTCTTCGAGTGCACCGACCCTGTAACCAACAACGGTTCGCGGGGCGGATGCGCATCGGGCTGCGAGTGGTCGCGCTACCTCGGAAGCTGCCAGCTCGTGATCGACGGGCAGATCTTCTTGACGCTCGGCTCCACCGATCTCGAATGCCCGGACGGCAGGGTCTATCGCGTCGAGGACGCCAATAACACATGCGTGACCATCGACAACAGGACGGAGGCTGGCGTCGCGGAATGCGAGATTGGCGACGGCGCCAGCACCATCAAGACCGCCCGGGCGTCGTGCGCATCCGGCTGCGAGATGTCTAGACCGGGCACGAAGTGCCAGTGCGTCAAGGGTTGTGGTCCTCCCGAAAAGAAGTAGGCGCCGGAATCGGTGCGGGCGGCCGGCGGGCTCGACATCCGCCGGCCGCCGATGGAACTCGCAGACCGCGCTCTCGGGATTTCTCGATCATTGAGCGCACGCCGCTGGCCAACGTGAACGGCTTTGGCCCGACTCCTCGTATCGCGTGAGACGAGACTCCAGGCCCATCCTCGCGCTCCGCGTCGCGAAGGGAGGGCTGCTCCTCTCGACGAGCGCCTCGTCGACCAGGCGCTGGTATGTGTCACCCATCAGCCGCCTATCTTCAGAGTCGCTGCGCACGCCGCGACGCTCCCGCCGTGACTCCACGCAAGTTCGCTCCCCGTGGCTCCTCGGAACGCCTACGCCGCGAGAATCGAGCGCGGACGCTTCGTTGGCGTCGCCCCCAGCGAGCGAGCCGAGTCGGTCAGACGGCGCGCCTTCGGGCTTTCGCGCCTTCCGTCGTGAAGTCGCGACGTGACGATATATCGCGTCTCGCGAAATGCCGCCAGGAAAAGTGGCGATATTTCGCGATCGAAACCCAGAAATCGCGCACAAAATCTTTAAGTCTCTGTTTTTCATGCACTTCCACGGCCAGCGCAAGGTGGCACAATCCCTGCTGTAGGGAAGCGCGAAAGGAGACTCACCATGAAATCGACTCTCACCGTCATCGACGCTCTCGATACCTTGGTCGTGGACGCCACCTCTCTCGCGCAGCTCTTCCGCCGCTTCCACTGGGAAGTGCGCGGCCCGCAGTTTTTCCAGCTCCACGAGCGCTTCGAAGCGCTCTACGAGGAGTGGTCGGAGAAAGCCGACGACTTCGCGGAGCGCGTCCTCCAGCTCGGAGGCCGTCCGACCGCGACGCTCGAAGCGGTGATCACGAAGAGCGCGATCAAGGACGACGGCCGCGCCCTGGACTCGCGCGCGATGGTCTCGATCGCCGTGAGCGAACTCGAGCGCGCGATCGTGCACCTCGAGAGCGCCGCGGAGGCCGCAGAAGCCAGCGGCGACCGCGTCTCGGCGGACCTCGCGACGGAAGTGCTCGCCGAACAACAGAAGCACGTGTGGATGCTGAAGGCGTGGCTCGACTGAGCCGCGCCTTTTCCTTTGGACCCCCTCCCCTTCCCGAACCCACAGGAGTGAATGCAATGAGTGAAGCGCAGAACGTCCCCTTCGGCATGCCCCGCATCGGCGATCCCGCGCCGCCTTTCTCGGCGACGACGACGCACGGCGAGCTGCAGCTCTCGGACTACAAGGGCTCGTGGCTGATCCTCTTCTCGCATCCCGCGGATTTCACGCCCGTCTGCACGACCGAGTTCATGGCGTTCGCCGAGCTGCAGGACGAGTTCCGCAAGCGCAACGTCGAACTGCTCGGCCTCTCGATCGACAGCGTCTATTCCCACATCGCCTGGGCGCGCAACATCGAGGAGCGCTTCGCCGTGAAGATCGGCTTCCCGATCATCGCCGACCTCAACAAGGACGTCGCCACGGCCTACGGCATGGTGATGCCCGGCGACAGCAGCACCGAGACGTCGCGCTGCGTGTTTGTCATCGACCCCGCGCAGAAGGTGCGCGCGATGATCTACTACCCGCTCAGCACGGGCCGCAACATGGCCGAGCTGGTGCGCCTCATCGATGCACTGCAGACCTCGGACGCTCACGGCGTCGCCACGCCCGCCAACTGGAAGCCGGGCGAGAAGGTGATCGTGCCGCCGGCGAAGACGCAGGAGATGGCGTCGGAGCGCATGGCGGGATCGCCGGGCGTCGAATGCGTCGATTGGTACTTCTGCCGCAAGACGCTGTGAGGTCGCCATGGGCTGCGTGAACGCGGATGGAACTCTCGTGGCATCGGCTCAGGCCCTCATCGAGGCCCTGGCCGAACCGCAGACCGCCGAGCAGGTCGCGCCCGCCGTGGGGCAGCCGCTCTTCAAGGTGCGCGCCGGGCTGCGCGAACTCGCTCAGGCGGGGCTCATCGAAGCCAACGGCGAAAGCTACAGGCTCACGGAAACCGGCCGGGCGCGATTGAAGAAATAGCCCGGGACAGAGCGCGGACGATTGTCCTATCCTTCGCGGCACCTTCCTCCCGCGGAGGACCGCATGAACGCCGCGCTCTTCTCTCCTCGCTTCCTCTTGCCCGCGCTTCTCGCGTGGGTGGTGCATTTCGCCGGCTTCGCGGCGCTCAGGACGCTCGCAGACGTGCCCGTCACGCTCGCGAGCGTGGCCGCTTTCGCGCTCGCCTTCTCGGTGCTCGGCTGCTTTCTCCACGAGAAGATCACGCGCTGCTGGTCGCCACTCTGGGAGCGCGCCTTGCGCTTCGGCACGTTCTTCTTCGTGATCGCGATCGCGCCGGTGGCCTCGCTGGGCGTGATGCCGGGAGACGCGTCGCCCTGGCTCTTGCTCGGCGCGGGATGGGCGATCTCCGTCGTCGGCTTCGCCTGGCCGATCCATCTGCTCTACCACTTCAATCCCAAGGGCGACTCGAAGTACTTCTCGGTGTCGTCGAAGTTCCAAACGGATCCGCGCGCGAGGGTCGAGTCGTGACCATGGACCGCAACCTTCTCTTTCGCCCAGAGCGGCGGCCGCGCCGCTGATCGGGCAGACTCCGCCGCACTATGCGCCGCGTTTTCTTCTGGCCGCTCTTCTTGCTCGTCGCGCTGCAAGCGATTTGGCTGCGGCGGACGGCTCGTGCGACCGCGGAGGCGGGTGGGCCGCGGGAAGGTCGCACCGGCGAGGGGCCTCCGTTCCGGCTCTGCGGGGTGGGCGACTCGATCATCGCGGGCTGCGGCGCGCCGACGATCGACGACGCGCTCGTCGGCCGCGCGGCGCGATCGATCGCGGCGGCGCGTGGTGTCGAGGTGCACTGGAGCGCCGTGGGCAGGAGCGGCTTCACCGCGCAGCGCACGCTGCAAGAACTCGTCCCCTTGCTGCCGCGCGAGCCGCAGGATGCGTTCGTCGTCTCGCTCGGCGTCAACGACGTGACGCGGCTGCGGCGGACGCGCGCCTGGAAGGAGAGCCTCGCGGCCGTCCTCGACGCGCTCCACGCTCACTCGCCGCGCGCGTGGGTCGCCGCTTTCGGCGTGCCGCCGCTGAACCGCTTCCCTCGCTTGCCGCAGCCCTTGCGCTTCGTCCTCGGCGTGCGTGCGCGCACCTTCGATGCGGTGGTACGCGACGTCGTCCGCGCGCGTCCGTGGTCGCTTCACGTCGCGATGCCCGTGGCGCCCGCGGCGTGCGATTTCGCCGAGGACGGCTTTCACCCCAATGTCGCGACGTTCGCAGCGCTGGGGGAGTCCGTCGCCCGCGCCCTTCTCGCGCGATAGCGAAAGGGGAGCGGCCTCTCGCCGCTCCCCTTCTTCGACCGTGAACGAATCGATCGAGACTCAGGCGCGAACCGGAGCGTGGCTCCTGTCCGTGTCGACGGCCTTCTCTTCGTCTATGAGCGGCGCGTAGCTCCAGCCGGTCCTGAGGCCGAGCATGAACCACGCGAAGAACCCGACTCCGGCGAGGAAGACCGTGTCGCCGACGATGCGCAGCCAGCGCAGGAACTCCATCGCGGGGAGCTGGAGGAACTCGGCGCTGCGGGCGTACCAGAGGCCCGTTTCGACGCTTACCCACGTCTGGGCGAGGCCGATCGGCAGGAGGCTCAAGCCCACCATGAGCCCGAGGCCGACGTTCATCGCCCAGAACGCGAGGGCGATCGGACGCTCGCTCCAAGGGCGATGCCCGGTGAGGTGGCGCGCGACGAGGAGCACGAGCCCGAGGGAGAGCAGGCCATAGACGCCGAAGAGCGCCGTGTGCGCGTGGACGGGCGTCGTGTTGAGGCCTTGCATGTAGTAGAGCGCCACGGGCGGGTTGATGAGGAATCCGAAGATCCCCGCGCCGAGGAAGTTCCAGAAGGCGACGCCCACGAAGAAGCGGATCGGCCAGCGATAGCGCTGCATCCACGGAGCCGCGGTCTGCATGCGGCTCGTGCGGAAGGCCTCGAGGCCGATGAGCACGAGCGGTACGACTTCGAGAGCGCTGAAGGTCGCGCCGATCGCCATGATCGAGGTCGGCGTGCCGCTGAAGTAGAGGTGGTGGAAGGTGCCGGGAATGCCGGCGAAGAGAAAGAGCGCCGAGGAGGCGATGACGGCCGCGCCGGCGTGCGCCTTCTTGACGAGGCCCATCTGCGCGAAGATGAACGCGATCGCCGCCGTCGCGAAGACTTCGAAGAAGCCCTCGACCCAGAGGTGGACCACCCACCAGCGCCAATACTCCATCACCGAGAGGTGCGTGCGCGCGCCGAAGAAGAACCCAGCCCCGTACATGAGTCCGATCGCCGCAGACGCGCCGGCGAACATGAGCACGATCGGCCGGCCGTCGTCGCGCCGCGAGAGCGCGGGCCAGAGGGCGCGCAGCATGAGCCCGAGCCAGAGCACGAGCCCCGCGAAGAG
>CAZPJJ010000240.1:0-6620 GCA_964586535.1 uncultured Acidobacteriota bacterium
CGCGCCGGTGCTTCATGTGGTACGCCGGGGCGTATTTTTCGAAGAAAGCTCCGAGAAATCGGTTGTCTGGAAGTAGGTCGTACTCCCGCTGTACCCCCTTGCACCGGTTGTCGGCCGGGCTGAGACCGTCGCCGATCTGCACACGGGCCATCTCGTGCACCCACACCACCTCGTTTTCGGGGTCGTAGGAGCAAAAACCGAGGCTCTCGAGGCTTCGAAGGGCCTTCGAAGCCCCTTCGAAGGGGCTTCCTGTCTCGTAGGCGAGCGTGTGGATCGGCAGGTAGTAGAGCCCCAACATGTTCGCGTGAGGCGAGCTCAACAGGTACATCGCGACCACGCGCACCTCGGGGTCGTGCTTGCGCAGCTCGCGGCCCGTCGACCCGAGCCAGAACTGCGGCGTGATCTTGGTGTAGTCACGCATAGCGCCTCATCAACCGACCCCGAGGGCGCGCCCGGAGGGAACCGGCAGGCGCCGCCCCCGAGGCCGGTCTGTCCGCGACGCGGGTGCGCGCCCGCGTGCGGCATCTGGTGATCGTCGTGCTCTGCATCGTCCCCTCCACTGCCGGCGGCGCACCGGCGGGAATCTATTGAATCGACTTGTGGCGGCCCGGGTGATCTCGCAGGGATGCACCATGACGCCCGGGCCGCCCCGCCCCCGCTAGCTCGGGGGATCGGTCAGCGATCGGTGCGGTCTCTCCCGCCGTCACGCCTTGAGCGACTCCACTGCGGCGTTCCGATGGGCCGGGTGCGAGTCCGGCTTCTGCACTGGTAGCCTGCTCGAGCTCTACGACCCGCGCGCGCAGCCTCTCGTTCGCGCCGCGCAGCACCTCGAGGTCGCCGCGCGCCCGCGCCAGTTCGCGGAACAGCCGGCGCACGGTCGCCACGGCGTTGTCGCGATCGAGGCGCGTCCGCAGCAGCTCGGCCGCGAGATCGACCGCCGCGCGCTTCGAGGGGCGGCGGAACGTCGCGTCGAGCGGGAGCTTGCGCTGGAGGGGCGGGGTCACGGCCGCCTCCGCATCACCCAGATCGCCCACACGGCGGTGAGCAGCCCGGCCACGTAGGCGCCGATGATGACGTCGAAGTCGAATATGAGCCCCCGGGCCATGAGCTAGACGGCCTTCCGCTTGGCGGCCGATGCCGGCGGATCGCGGTGCAAGTCTGCGACGGTGATCGTGCGACCGAGTCTCCTGCTGAGAGCCTTGGCGATGCCCTCGAGCGTCTCAGTCCGAGGGCTGCGGCGCTCGCCACACTCGATCATGGCGATCGATGAACAAGCACTCGCCTCTGCCAGCTGCTTCTGTGTCAGCTTCGCCTCTTCGCGAAGCCGAGCGATATTCCGGGAGAGGTTTGGGAGCCGTGCGTCCATGGCCTAGGACCAATAACGCATCGTTAGCCGCGCGGCAAGCGAAAACTAACGCTTCGTGTTCGGCCTTTGCAGTTACGCCACCGTACACGGTGAGCGTGCCAAGCACCCTGCCCGAAATCCTTTCCAGGAACATCCGACGCCTCCGGGAGGCGCGCGGCCTGTCGCAAGCCGAGCTCGTCGCGCGCGCTGGCAAGACCAGCGTCGCGATGGTTGAGTCCGCCGGGCGGAAATGGCCGCGACCAGAGACCATCGAGGCGATCGCGGACGCGCTCGGCGTGCCGGTGGTGATGCTATTCGCGGACCCAGACCACCCGCAGCATCCCGCGCTCGCGAACTTCCTATCGACCGCGCTGGCGGCCGAGCGCACAATCGACGAGGTGCTCTGGCTCGAGCAGTGCCGTTTCGATGGCCGCGAGCCCACCGAGCAGACCTACAACCTGCTCCTTATGGCCTACCGCACGACTAAGCCGAAGACCACCCACGGCGCGGAACCGCATCACCCAGCAATGTAGACCGTCACCGGGTGGCGATGACCCGGACCTCCCCGGACTCCGGGACTATCACCTGCGCGGCGGCGATGCCGCCGGTGCGCTGAGGGGAGCAGTAGTAGCTGGGGCCGCAGTAGCCCGGCACCTCCCACTCTATGTTCGTCGCGACGACGTATGCTCCCGGAGGAACGGCGGTGAACTCGAAGTTGCCGCCCGCGTCCCCTATTGACTCGCGCATGTAGTCGTTCATCGCGGGGTCGAGGCCGATGATCGACTCTCCCGACGACACGTGCTTGAGCCACTCGCGGAAGTAAGGCGTGTCTGGCACAAGGAAGACCTTCTCACCGGCGCACGTCTTCACGTCGCCGCCGCGCGTCTTCACGAAGCCCTGGCCACGAACCGTCGCCTGCCCCTTGCGGCTGAAGGCGGCGTGATCCGCGCGAGAGAAGACGCTCTCCATCCTCCACGTCGCGCTGGCCGGCCGGTAGTGCCCCACGCACCCTGCGCTGACCGCAGCCACGATCGCCGGCACCAATAAGCTCCGCCCCATTGACGATTCATTTTCCAGGTTTTCGCTGGCCTTGCAAGAGCAGCGCGGCTTGGCGGTCCAGCGATTCTAACGAATCGTTATTTTGTTCTTGACCAAACCGCTCACGTTGCGTTAGTCCTGTCGCTAACGGAGGCACCATGCACACCAACCACCCCAGCACCTTCCTCCCCGACGCCCCCGCCCCGGCTGAGAGGCCGGCCGCGAAGCAAGAGCCGAAGCCGGCGCTCGGTCGCCTGGCCGAGATCCGAGACTGGCACCAGCGGTCCAGTCAGCGCCCCGGCACGATCGAGGGGGAGGATCTCGACGCTCTGACCGAGGACGTTGGTTGGCTGCTCGAGCGGATCGGCGGGCTGACGGCGGCGGCGCGCCAGACCATCGAGGCACTGACCGCCGGTACGCGCTACGTCGACGACATGAGCAACCCGGAGCGCGCCGCGTTTGAGGCGCTGTGCGCCGCCCTCGCCGCCGTGGAGGGCAAGTAGATGGTCGCGCCCAAGAGCGTCCGCAAGCTCGAGCTGCGCGCCAAGCGAGTCTCACTGGCCGCTGAGTCAACCGAGCGCTACGGCGAGGTCGTCAGGGAGCCCGCCGGTGTCGCCCGCATCGCCAGGGGCGTGCTCGCCGACGAGGCCCACGAGGTCGTCATCGCGATCCTGCTCGACACGCGCAACCGGGTCATCGGCTACAGCGAGGTCGGCCGCGGGGGGATCGCATCGTGCGCCGTCGACATCGGCGCGGCGTTCCGCGCGGCTCTGATTGCTGGAGCTAGTGGCGTCATCTTCGCCCACAATCACCCGAGCAGCGACGAGACCCCGAGCGCGGAGGATGACGCGCTCACGGTGCGCCTCGTGCAGGCTGGCGCGCTGCTCGACTGCACGGTGCTCGATCACGTCGTCATCGGTGACGGCACGTTCTCCTACCGGTCGCAGCGGCCCAGCATGTTCGTCACGGAGGGTCGCTAGCATGGCTGCCCTCACCCTTAACGAGCACAGCCTCCGCCTCGAGCCGGTCAGCGAGCCGTGCTCTCACCCCCGCTGCGCTCGAGCCGACGAAGGCGTCTGCAAGGTGGCCGAGCTGGTCAGCCTCCTTGCCGCGGAGGCGCGCGACCTCGGGGCGGTCCACTTCGCCCACGAGCACAGCGGCCCGGACATCGTCCGGGTGCTGTTCCGCTCCGAGGCGTCGGCACTGTCCTGGCGCGACGTGGCGGCGCTGCGGAGCGCGGAGGCCGGGCTCGACTACTTCTACCCGGCGATGCGGCCCCCGCGCGACGGGATCTACGAGGTGTCTCTAGGAATCGACGAGAGGGAGGTGCGACGTGGGTAACAGCACCAAGTCAGCGAGGATCCTCTACTCGCTCGGCTACAGCGGCGTCCGCGCGCTTCGCGCAGCGGCGCGGCGGTACGGCGCGAGTGAGTCGGAGATGACCTGCATCGAGCGGCTCGATCGCGGCACAGCGGATGACACCGACGTGCGGCGACTCGCGCCGCTCGCCGAGCTCGCCGACCTGCCTTGGTCCGAGTGCGACGTGGGTAACAGCACCAAGTCAGCGAGGATCCTCTACTCGCTCGGCTACAGCGGCGTCCGCGCGCTTCGCGCAGCGGCGCGGCGGTACGGCGCGAGTGAGTCGGAGATGACCTGCATCGAGCGGCTCGATCGCGGCACAGCGGATGACACCGACGTGCGGCGACTCGCGCCGCTCGCCGAGCTCGCCGACCTGCCTTGGTCCGAGCTGTATCCACGGGAGGCGGCCCATGGCTAGCGATCCCAAGCGCCAGATCCCCCGCCTCGACCACATCGAGGAGCGCCTAGCTCTCGCCCGCCTCCGCTGGAGAGCGGCGATCAAGATCGGCTTCGCGGCGGCCAGGCAGGCGCGACCGTGGATCGCCGGCTGGCAGCGCGCCCAGGAGAAAGAGTGCAAGCGGCTCGCTCTAGTGGAGCGCGAGACCGTGCTGTCCGGGCTGCACGTCGTGGCCCGGACGTTCGGGGATGAGGTGACGCGATGATCCGCCCCTCCCCATCCGACGCCCTGCGCGTCACCTCTCGCGCCCACGAGCGGATGCTTGCCGAGGAGCGTCGCCTCTGTCGCGAGGCGTCCGATCGCTTCGCCGCCGAGCAGGACGCGGAGCGGAGACGCAAGCGCCGCGAGGTGCTCGTTGCCGCCCTGGCGGTTCTCGGTGCCGTGGCGGTGCTTGCAACAGGAGGGATGTGATGCGGATCCAGTTCAAGAACCGTTGGACCGGCGCCGTCATCTACGAAGGTGAGTTCGAATCGTTCTTGCTTGCCGTCGAAGAGGCGGTCGCCAAGAAGATCGACCTCCGCGGCGCGAACCTCCGCGGCGCGAACCTCAGCGACGCGAACCTCAGCGGCGCGTACCTCAGCGACGCGTGCCTCAGCGACGCGTACCTCAGCGGCGCGAACCTCCGCGGCGCGAACCTCCGCGGCGCGTACCTCCGCGGCGCGAACCTCAGCGGCGCGTACCTCAGCGGCGCGAACCTCAGCGGCGCGAACCTCAGCGACGCGTACCTCAGCGGCGCGTACCTCAGCGACGCGTACCTCAGCGGCGCGAACCTCAGCGGCGCGAACCTCCGCGACGCGAACCTCCGCGACGCGAACCTCCGCGGCGCGAACCTCCGCGGCGCGTACCTCAGCGGCGCGAACCTCAGCGACGCGAACCTCAGCGGCGCGTACCTCAGCGACGCGAACCTCAGCGGCGCGCGTGGCCTCGAACCTTGGCGCACGACGCCGCTGATGCTGTTGCTTGATCAGCCGGGACCTATCCGGCTCTACAAACTCGTCAACGAGCGCGGCGAGGGTCCGTTCAGCGGCGGCCTCGTTTACAGCCCCGGCGCCACGCTCGAGTGCCCAGACGCCAACACGGATCCGCTGGTTGACTGCGGCGCCGGCATCAACGTCGCGACACTCGACTGGTGCCTGCGCGAGTGGCGCGAGGGCTACCGTGTCCTGATTGTCGAGTTCACGGCAGAGGACATCGCGGCGATCCCGCTCGGTACGGACGGCAAGATCCGTCTGCATCGCTGCAACGTGATCGACTGGAAAGACATCTCCGGGCTCGTGACCACTCCGGCAAAGGAGGCGCCATGACAGCCCCGCTCCCCAAGCAGTGGCGCGTGGTGTGGGCCAACGCTGCCAGCTACCCGGACGCTGGCGTGATCTTCGTCGCTGCTCGCACCCGCGAGGCCGCGGTCGCCAAGGCGATCGGGCAGCTCGGCTTCCGGCCGGCGCGGGTCGAGGCCACACCGGACCGCTCGCTTACGGACGAGGAGCTCGCGGAGGTGACGGCGCTCGTCGCGGAGATCGAACGATGACGCGGGCGCTCGACAAAGCTCCCTCTGCCGCCCCGGACGCGGGGCAGGCTGCGGCCGTGACGGCGGTCGCAGCTCGGGTGTCAGGCGCGGGCCCGTGCGCTGTGCCCGAGTACGCCGAGCGCAGAGGGGGCTTTGTGGTGCGCGCCGCACCAGAGGAGGCGTCATGCTGATCATCCGCTGCTCGTCGCTCGACCGCGTGCTGTCGTGCGCCGGCTCTCTTGAGGAAACCGACGCGCCGTACACGCCAAACAACCCCGAGGCGACCAAGGGCACGGCCGGCCACAAGGCGTTGCGGGCGCTCGCTCGTGGCGCGGTGCCGAACGTCGACGCGATCGCCGCGGAGTACGGCGTCGACGCCGACGAGATCGTTACGCTGGTCGGTCAGAGCCGGCGCGTGTGGGACGCCATCGAGCAGTGGTTCCCGCCCGAGCAGCGATCGGCCGACGACCTGCGCATCGAGGCGCCGATCGCCGACGACGTCGTTCTGCGCGGCACGCCGGACCTGCTCGCGGTGAGCCCCGAGCGTGTCTCGATCCTCGACTGGAAGCTCGGTTGGCTGCCGGGCGAACACCCCCACCAGCTCGGCGGCTACGCCTACCTCGCGCGCGCGCGGTTCGGTATGCCCGAGTGCGGGTACATCCTCGGCATCGAGGTCTGGGCGCGCCGCGGCGAGTACCGGATCCACAAGTTTACCGACGAGGATCTCGACCGCCTCCGCGCCGATCTGCTCGAGCAGGTGCGGCATCGCGGCCGGCAGTTCGGCCCGAGCAACTTCGTCTGCCGGTACTGCCCGCTGCAGAACGGTTGCCGGGCTCGCATCGAGTGGGCGCGCTCCGGCGTCGAGGCGCTCGCGCCGATCACTGCGAACACGCCGATCACGCGCGAGCTGCTCG
>CAZPJJ010000241.1:0-6618 GCA_964586535.1 uncultured Acidobacteriota bacterium
CGATCGAGAGCGTCCCCGTGAGCACGACAAAGATCGCGCCCGCGAAGAACGCGACGGCGATCGGCAGCATGCCGACGACGCCCAATGCGAGCGCGAAGGCAAACACCAGAATCGAGAGCAGCTCGCGTCGGGGCTCGTAGCGCGGCAACTCGCGGCCTTGCAGCAGGAGGTAGAGCGGATCGCCCGCCAGGCGGCGGATCTTGTCCAGGGGCCCCTGGATCAGCAAGTCGTCTCCCAAGCGCAGCTTCACGTCGCCGACTTTCTCGATGATCGCGCCGCCGCGCCTCCAGATCGCGATCACGTCGATCCCGTAGCGGCCGCGCGTATCGACCTCACGGAGCGAGCGACCGATGAGCGGCGAGTTGTAAGAGATCGTCGCCTCGACGGTGGCGGCGCCGGTCGCCCCCTGCTGCGGCAGGCGGCTCGTCGGCTTGCGCCGCAGTCCCGCGATCGCCACGCCGCGATTGATCGCGCGCGCGTCGCCTTCGACGACGAGGACATCGTGCGCGCGCAGGGGCGTCTCGAGGACTCCTTCCGCGAGCCGCACCGAGCCGCGGATGAGACCGAGTGGATGAAGCCGCGCGCGTTGAGGCAGATCCAGTTCACGCACGGTCTTGCCGACGGCAGGCGAGCCCTCGGGGACCTCGAGTTCGGTCATGAAGAAACGCGTGTCGGACTCGGACGCGCCGCCCTCCTCGCCGGGTTCCTCGAGCGAACCAGCGCGGCCTGGCAGTGTGCGCGCGAAGAGCAGCATGTATCCGAGGCCGACGAACGCCATCGGCAACCCGACGGGCGTGAGTTCGAAGACACCGAGCGGCTCGAAGCCTCTCGCTTGAAGCTCTCCCGCGATCGCCACGTTCGTCGAGGTACCCGTGAGCGTGCAGACGCCGCCGAGCAGCGACGCGTAGGCGATCGGCATCAGCATCCGCGAGGAGCGGATACGGTAGGTTGCTGCGAGGCTCTCGGCGACGGGAATGAACATGGCCGTCGTGGCCACGTTGTTGATGAACGCCGAGATGCCGGTCGAAGCAGCCAGCACCGACGCGACCATGCGGTGCTCGCCGGTGCCGGAGAAGCGCTCGATGCGCTCCGCGATGCGCTCCCCGGCGCCGTTGCGGACGAGGCTCGCGGAGAGCACGAGCACGCTGCCGATCATCATGAGGGCGGGACTGCCGAAACCCGCGAACGCCTCGGCCGGACCGAGAATGCCGCCCGCGGCCAGCGCGAGCAGCGCCAGAAGTCCGACGAGTTCGACGGCGATCGCCTCCGTGACAAAGCCGATAAAGGCGAGCGCGAGGACGAGAAAGAGAAAGGCGATCTCGGGAGTCACGGGGCCCTCTCCCGCGCGGCGCGCGCAGGGGGGCGATGATACGCTCGCGCGCGTTCACTTCGTCCTGCCTTCGGAGCCCCCCATGCCCCCCCCGGACCCGCGCGGATCCCGGGCGCCCGCAACGCGCTCGCGCCCTGGCTTTCTACCGCGCGAGTACGTCGAAGTACTCGCCGAAGCGCCGGAGTTCCGGCGGATCTTCCTCGCGCGCTACGCGAGCCTCTTCGGCGACTGGTTCAATCTGCTGGCGGTTCTCTCGCTACTGCGCGAGCTCGGCATCGACGACGCCCGCGGCGTCGGCGCCGTGATCATTTTGAAGCTCCTCCCCGCAGCGATCGCCGGGCCGATCGCGGGCATCGTGGCCGATCGTGCATCGCGGAAAGCGGTGATGATCGTCACCGACGCGCTCCGCTTCGCGTTCGTACTCTCCCTCTTCGCTGCCCCGGCGCTCGGACCCGCATGGGGCGCAGGGCTCGTCTACGGTGCGACGTTCCTGCAGATCACCGCGCAGGCATTCGCCGAGCCGGCTCGCTTGGCAGCGATCCCGAACACGGTCCCGGCGCGCCTGCTGGGCGCCGCAAACGCGCTCGGGGCCGTGACCTGGTCGCTGACGTTCACGGTCGGGGCCGCGATCGGCGGACTCGTGACGAGCGCGTTCGGATGGCGCCTGGCTCTCGCGCTCGACGCCGCGACTTATCTCGCCTCGATCGCGATCCTGATCCCGCTTCGCCTTCCGGCCGCTCCACGCGACGACGGCTCCGCCGCGCGCAGCCGCCTCGGAATCGGGGACTTGCGCGAGGCGGTGCGATTTGTCCGTGGGCACCGTCCCGTTGCCCTCGCGATGACCGCCAAGACGCTCTGGGGCGTCGGTGGAGCCGTGACACTCTTGCTGACTCTCTACGGGGAGCGGGTTTTCCGCATCGCCGGTTCGCCGGATGCCGGGATCGCCCTGCTCTACATGGCCCGCGGGCTCGGGACGGCGCTCGGGCCGATCCTCGCGCGCTGGCACTATGGGGACGCCCCGGGACGGATGCGCCGCGGGATCGGCGCCGCGCTCCTCGTCGCGGCCCTCGGCTACGCCGCGCTCTCCTGGGCGGAGTTCCCCGCCCTCGCGGCGCTCGTCGTCGTCGTCGCTCACCTCGGCGGAAGCACGCTCTGGGTCTTCTCGACGCTGCTCTTGCAGCGCAGCGTCCCCGATGGCCTGCGGGGACGCATCTTCGCCGCGGAGCTCGGCTTCGCCACGCTTGCGATCAGCGGCTCGACGTGGGTCTACGGCATGCTCCTCGATGGAGGCATTCTCGACCTCGACGAAGCCACGCGGCTACTCGCGGGGACGCTGATCGCCGCGGCGGCGCTTTGGTTCGCGCTCGCGAAGTCGGTCAGTCGAGGCGCTCCCCGCGAGGAATGACGACGATGCCGCTCTCGGTGACCGTGAAGCGCGCCCGGTCCTTCTCGAGGTCGACGCCGATTTCGAAGTGCGCGGGGATCTTGACGCCCTTGTCGACGATGGCGCGCTTGACCACGGCACGCCGGCCGACGTCGACCCCATGCATGAGGATGCTGTCCTCGACGCGCGCCCACGAGTTGACCCGGCACCAGGGGCCGAGGATCGAGCGCTCGACCTGGCCGCCGCTGACGATCACACCCGGCGAGACGAGCGAATCGTACGCGGCTCCGATGCGGCCCTCCTCGCCGCCCGCGAAGACGAACTTGGCCGGCGCGGCGTGGAGCGGCATCGTGCGGATCGGCCAATCGCGCTCGTAGAGATTGAAGCTCGGCGAGACCGAGACGAGGTCCATGTTGGCCTCGTAGAAGGCGTCGAGCGTGCCGATGTCGCGCCAATAGGGTTCCCGGGTGGCGTCGGTGGAGGTGAAGCGATGCGCGAAGACGCGCGCGCCACCGTCGACGAGCTTCGGCAGGACGTCGTAGCCGAAATCGTGCGTCGAGTTCTCCTCGCGCGAGTCCTTCGTGACCGCATGCACGAGCACGTCGGTGTCGAAGAGGTAGACGCCCATGTTCGCGACGACGTCGGGGCCTTGGGGGTCGAGATTCTTCGGTTTTTCACGGAAACCGCGGACGAAGCCGGCCGCGTCGGCGTCGACGATGCCGAAGCGGTGCGCGTCGCTCGCGGGGACGGGCATGACGGCCATCGATACCTGCGCGCCGCTCTCGAGATGGTCGACGATCATCCGCCGGTAGTCCATGCGGTAGATGTGATCCCCGGAGAGGATGAGCACGCGCTTCGGACGCTCTTCGTCGAGCGTGTAGACGTTCTGGAAGACGGCGTCCGCGGTGCCCTCGTACCACTTCGTGCCCACGCGAAGCTGCGGGGGGATCGTCGTCAAGTACTCACCCAACTCGTTGGCGAGGATGTTCCAGCCCTCGCGGACGTGCCGCATGAGCGAAAGCGACTTGTACTGCGGCAGCAGGTAGATGCGCCGCAAACCCGAGTTGATGCAGTTCGAGAGCGTGAAGTCGATGATGCGATAGTGCCCGCCGAAGGGAACCGCGGGCTTCGAGCGGTCGCGGGTCAGCGGATAGAGCCGTTCGCCGCGGCCCCCGGCGAGGATGAGCGTGACGACTTCGCGCAGGACGTCGGGATGCAGCCGGGTGGCTTCCGAACTCACGATGACCTCCAGAGAGTGCGATGCGGACCGGGACGCCGAGATGTTACATCTCGGGCGGGCCGAGGTGGGTCCGCTCCTCGAGAATGCGCCGGATCGTGCGCTTGAGTTCGCCCGTGTCGGAACTTTTCGTGACGTAGGCGTCGGCGGCCCATGACGTGAAGTCGTCGCGGTACGAGTCGTACGCCGTATTCAGCACGATCGGAACCCGGCGGTCCTTGTCGAGCACGCGCGCCATGGCCTCCAGGCCGTTCATTCCCGGCATGCGAATGTCCATCACCACCAGATCGGGGCGATGCTCCTCGAACGCGCGAATCCCGTCCTCCGCGCTCGCGGCCTCGATCACACGATAGCCCTCTTCTTCGAGTTCCCTGCGATAGAGCAAGCGAAGGTTCTGTTCGTCCTCGACGATCAGGATCGTCGTCATGGTCATTCCTCCTCGATCGCGCGGGGTACTTCGCCGGCCGCGCTGGGAGAGTGCAGCGGAAGCACGACGCGAAAGCGCGCGCCTTCGCCGGGGCGGCTGTCGACACCGATCGTACCGCCGCACTGGCTGACCAGCCGGCGCGCGAGGGGGAGTCCGAGCCCGGTGCCGCCGACTTTGGTAGTGAAAGAGGGTTCGAAGATCCGTTCGAGCTGATCCGACGCGAGTCCGACGCCCTGATCCTCGACGACGATGTGCACGGTGTCTCGCAGCCGCTGGGCGCGGATCGTGACCGTACCCCCCGCGTCCGACGCCTCGAAGGCGTTACGCAACAGGTTGTCGAGCACCTCGAGCAGGATCTCGCGGTTGCCCTGCACGGGCGAGAGCCCCTCTTCGATCTCGGCGCGCAGCGTCACGCGCTGGTCCTCCGCGAGGTCGCGATAGCGCGCCGTCGCCGCCGTGACGAGATCATGCGGATCGACCGAGCCCTTCGCGGGAATGCGCGCCAAGCGCACGTCCTGGCGGATGCGGCCGAGGATGCCCTCCATGCGCTCGGCTTCCTCGACGAGGATGCGCACGTCTTCGGCTTGGGGAGAGTCGTCGCCGAGCGCGCGCTGCAGGCGGCGCGCGAATCCGCCGACGACCGCCAGCGGATTGCGGATCTGGTGGACGATCTCGGCCGCCAAGTCGCCGAGCGCGGACTGGCGCTCCTCGATGAGCATCTGCCCTTGCAGGTGTCGCAGGCGAGCGTGGACTTCGCGCAGATCCTCGAGTCGCTCGGCCAGTTCGTCGTGGAGCCGGGATCGCTCCACGGCGCCCGCCGCGGCGGCGGCAACGACCCCCGCCAGCGCGAGCCGGTCGGGGTCGAGCGGAGGATCCGCCGGGCCACAAGCACCGAGCAGGACGCCGAGGTGCCGCCCCTGATTCTGCAGCCCCGCGAGAAAGACCGGCCCCGGCCCAACCAGTGAGGTCAGGCGGGGCTCCTGTTCGTCGTCGGGCCCGCCCGCCGTCACCAAGCACGGGGAGGGCGCGCGCAACGCCGTCACCAGCGGGTGCCCCTCACGGGCCAGCGGGACGCGGAAGCGCTTCACCAGATTCTCGAGCACGCGATCCGCCGCGGTCGTCGGCGCGAAAGCCAGCGATTCGAGTTCGAGGCCCAGCACGCCACGCGCGGGGAGCCGCAGTTCCGCGGGCCGCAGGCGGGCGAGCCTGCCGCGGATCTCGCCCTCGCGCTCCTCGACGATGAAGAGCGCCGAGGTCCCGAGCCCGAGCCCGCCGGGATGGACGACCGCCGCGAGCAAGACCCGCAGCACCTGCTCGAGACGCACCGTCCGCGAGAGAACCTGCGAGATCTCCTGCAGTAGCGTGAGATCGCCGACCTTGCGCGAGAGCGCTTCGTTGAGACCCCGTTCGCGCGTGATGTCGGTGAGGATCGCGACCGCCGCGGCGAACGTGTGATTGCGCCCCATCACCGCCGCGAGCGAGGCAAGAACGACGCGCCGATGCGAGCCGTGCCCGAGGAGGACCTCGCGATCGCCGATCACCGCGTGCTTGGTGAGGAGTTCCGCGAGCGCGAGTCCGCGGGCGGGAAACGAGCCGGCGGGCAGCAGTTCGTCGAGTGTTCGGCCTTTGATCGCCTCCTCGCCGACGCGCAGCATTTCGAGGACTGCCGGATTGGCGGCGACCACGCGCATCGCCGCGTCGAGCAGGAGGACTCCGGCGGGTACGTGACGCAGTCCTTGGAGCAGGATCCGCTCGCGAAAAACGAGATCCGGGAAGAACTGCTCCGGCGCGCCGGTATCGACGATGACTTCGAGGACGTCCCCGGTCGGCAGGAGAGTCTGGTGGACGAGATGCCTCGGACCGAGGGCACCCGGCCGGGTGGCCGGCACCCAGAATCGATGCGGCTCGCCGGTCTCGAAGACCCGTTCGATGCCGCACGCGCGACAGTCCATCTCGCGGCGCCAGAGCCCGCTGTGGCAATGTGAACCGACGAGTGAAGATCCTCGCGACTCGACGAGCGCCGGGCTGGCCCAGCGTACGACGCAGCGGCGGTCGAGCACCGCAAGATGGATTCCCAGCCGATCGAGAACGCCAAGCGCCTCGCCGGCCGGGATCAAGTTGGCGAGCCCCTCGTTGCGATCGGAGGACATCGCGACGACTCTATCACCGTCGCCCGTGGAGCGTGCTTTGCTTCGGCCGAGGTGTAGACTCCGTCTCCCCCCCTTTCGTTGGAACCCGCG
>CAZPJJ010000242.1:0-6582 GCA_964586535.1 uncultured Acidobacteriota bacterium
CATCCTCTTCATCTGCGGCGGGGCTTTCGTCGGGCTCGAAGAGATCATCAGCAAGCGCACGGGCCGCAAGTCGCTCGGCTTCAATGCCGAGATCCAGAGCAGCAAAGAGCAGACCCGCCTCGCCACGCTCAAGCAGATCCAGCCCGAAGATCTGATCAAGTTCGGGCTCATCCCCGAGTTCGTGGGGCGCCTGCCGGTGATGGCCCCGCTCGACGATCTCGACGCGGCCGCGCTCGTGCAGATCCTGACCGAGCCCAAGAACGCGCTCGTCAAGCAGTACAAGAAGATCTTCGAGTTCGAAGAGGTCGAGCTGCGCTTCAGCGACGACGCGCTCGCCGAGGTCGCTCGGCAGGCCCAGGTGCGCAAGATGGGCGCGCGCGGACTGCGGCTGATCCTCGAGGAACTGATGCTCGAGTACATGTACGAGATCCAGACGCACGCCGCGTCGAAGGAACTCGTCATCACCGCCGAACTCGTGCGCAAGCACGTCACGTCGGCCCCTCCTCCGCCACCGCAGACTCCCGAGAAGGGCCGCGGCGAAGGCGAGGGCGGGCTGCGGCTCATCGAGCGCGCGGGCTGAGCCCGCGATCGGAACCGAGACTCCGGGAGGGCGCGGGAAACCGCGCCCTTCGTGCATAATCAGCGACATCACAGCGGTTGCCCTTCGAGGCCGAGAGGCGTGATGGACGACACACTCTTCGAGAAACTGCCGATGGTCCCGCTCCGCGAGGCCGTCGTGTTCCCCCGCACCATGGTTCCCTTCGTCGTCGGGCGCTCGACGTCGCTCCTGGCGCTCGATCGCGTGCTGACGGGGGCGCGCCGGGTTTTCCTGGCCTCGCAACGCGACGCGTCGGTGGACGACCCGCCCCCCGAGCAGATCCACTCGATCGGCACGATCGCGACGGTGGTCCAGTCGCTCAAGGTGGCCTCGGGGAACATCCGCATGCTCGTCGAAGGCGAGGCGCGGGCGCGCGCGGTCGAGGTGACCCGCAGCCCCGAGGGCTTCCTCGTGGCGGACGTGCGGCTGCTTCCCGACAGGGGCCTCGACGCCCCCGGCGTCGTGGAGGCGGCGCGGCGGGCGCTCGAACTCTTCGAGACGTACGTCGACCTGCATCCCTCGCTGCCCGCCGAGACGAAAGCCCAGACGCTGCGCTCGGTCGAGCCAGGGCGCCTCGCGGACACGATCGCGGCGCACGTGGTCGTCGATGCGGAGGTCAAACAGGACCTCCTCGAGCGCACGATCGTGCTCGAGCGCCTCGAGCGGCTGATCCGCGTGCTCGAAGGCGAGATCGAGAAGCTCTCGCTCGAGCAGCAGATCAATTCGTCGGTGCGCGAGAAGCTCGAAAAGGCGCAGCGCGACTACTACCTCTCGGAGAAGCTCAAGGCCATCCAGAGCGAACTCGGCCGCGGCGCCGCCGACGATCTCGACCGGCTCCGGATGCGGGTCGAGGCGGCGGGAATGCCGGAGGAGGCCCGCGAGAAGGCCATGCTCGAGCTCGAGCGCCTCGCGGCGATGCCGCAGGTGTCGGCCGAGGCCACGGTGAGCCGCACCTGGCTCGAATGGCTCATCGAGGTCCCGTGGACGCAACGCTCGAAGGAGCGCCGCGACCTGCGGCGTGCGCGGCGCGTGCTCGACGAGGACCATCACGGGCTCGAGCGCGTCAAAGAGCGCATCCTCGAGCACCTCGCGGTGCGGCGGCTCGCGCCTACCAAGCCGCAGCGCGCGATCCTCTGCTTTGTGGGGCCTCCCGGCGTCGGCAAGACCTCCCTCGCGCGCTCGATCGCGCGCGCAACGGACCGGGGCTTCGTGCGCGTCTCTCTGGGAGGCGTGCGCGACGAGGCCGAGGTTCGCGGCCACCGGCGTACGTACATCGGCGCGCTGCCGGGGCGGATCGTGCAGATGATGCGCAAGGCGCGCACGGTCAACCCCGTGCTGCTCCTCGACGAGCTCGACAAGATGTCCACGGACTTCCGCGGCGATCCCTCGGCGGCGCTGCTGGAGGTGCTCGACCCCGAGCAGAATCACGCCTTCGTCGACCACTACCTGGATGTCGACTACGACCTCTCGCAGGTGTTCTTCATCGCGACCGCGAACGTTCTGCACACGATCCCCGCGGCGCTGCAGGACAGGCTCGAAATCATCCGCCTACCGGGCTACACGCTCGCCGAGAAGCTCGCGATCGCCCAGCGCTTCCTCGTGCCGAAGCAGCTCGAGGAGCACGGGCTGGGGCCGCGACTCGTGGATTTCTCGCGCGAGGCGCTGCAGTCCGTTGCCGAGCTCTACACGCGCGAAGCCGGCGTGCGCAATCTCGAGCGCGAGATCGCGCGGGCCTGCCGTAAGCTGGCGCGCCGGATCGTCGAGAAAGAGGCCGGGGGGCCGTTCCACATCGAGCCTGACGCGCTCGACGATCTGCTGGGGCCGCCGCGCTTCCGCGGGCCGGCTGCGCGGCGGACGAGCGAGACGGGCGTGGCGACCGGGCTCGCGTGGACCGCCGTCGGCGGCGAGCTGCTCGCCCCCGAGGTGGCCGTGCTGCCGGGGCGGGGGAGGCTCGAGGTTACGGGGCAGATCGGCGACGTGATGCAGGAGTCCGCGCGCGCCGCGCTCACGTATGTGCGCTCGCGCGCCGCCGAACTCGGCATCGATCCCGCCTTCCACCGCAATCGCGACATCCACATCCACGTGCCCGAGGGTGCGATCCCCAAGGACGGCCCCTCCGCCGGCGTGGCGCTCGCGACGGCGATCGTCTCCGAGCTCGCCGCGATCCCCGCGCGCGCCGACGTCGCCATGACGGGCGAGATCACCTTGCGCGGGCGCGTGCTCGCCGTCGGTGGCATCAAAGAGAAGGTGCTCGCCGCCCACCGCGTCGGCATTCCGCGCATCGTGATGCCCAAGGACAACGAAAAGGACCTCATCGAACTCCCCGCCGAGGTGCTCGCCGCCATCGAAGTCATCCTCGTCGAGCATCTCGACCAGGTCCTCCCCGTCGTCCTCGAACGCACCCCGGTTTCGCTCCCCGTCGTCTCCGACGACGACACCCGCAACCGCGCCCTCCCCCACTGATACCCACCGTGGGGACAGTCGACTTAGGGGGACAGGCGACTTAGAGGGACAGGCGACTTAAGGTGACTGTCCCTCTAAGTCGCCTGTCCCCCTAAGTCGACTGTCCCCAGGGGCGGGTGGACAAGACGGGGGGAAGGCCGTAAAAATGGGCCTCGACGGAAATCGAGAGCCGGTCCCGATCGGGGAAGCCGGCCTGATCGATAAGAGGATCCAGCCCGCTTCGCTATCGCGGCTCGCCGTCTGGCTCGAGTCGCGGGGCGAGTGGCGAAAGTGCCCAGCACAGACTCTGGATCCGGGCGCAGAACAGCGAGAAGCCTGTGAGACCGAACACGGTCCGCCACGCGCGCGTCGCCGTCCGGACGGAGGATTTTCCGAAGGACGGACGGCCGGAGATTGCCGTGATGGGCCGCTCGAACGTCGGAAAATCGAGCCTGCTCAACAAGCTCTTCGGACGCGTGGGCATGGCCCGGGTCAGTAAGACGCCGGGACGAACGCGCGAGGTGCATTTCTACTTGATCGACGAACGCATCTATCTCGTGGACTTACCCGGCTTCGGTTACGCGCGTGTCTCCGCGACGACGCGCCGCCAATGGGGCCGGCTGGTCGAGGCATATCTCGATCGACCCGAGGGACTCGCACTCGCCGTCCAGTTGGTGGACGTCCGGCACGACCCGACGGTCCTCGACCGCCAGATGACGGCCGCCCTCATGGCCCGCGGCATGCCGCTGGCGATCGCGCTCACCAAGGCCGACAAAGTCTCCTCGCAGGCTTGCGTGAAGGCGAAGGCGCGCGCGATGGAAATGCTGGCCCTGCCTCCCGACGCAGCCGTCTTCGTGACCTCCGCAAAGACGGGCCGCGGCGTCCCCGAACTCGCTCGACACATCCACCAGGCGGCAGAGGCCGCCGCAGCGGGGGCGCGATGATCGCGCGCCGCCGCCACCTCGGCGCGGGCTCTGCGCGGCGCATGGGGAGTTGCGCATGGAGCTGAAAGAACTGAAGGAAATGGGCATCGGCAAGCTCGCCGAACTCGCCCGCTCGCTCGAGATCGAAGGCGTCTCGCATCTCACGCGCCAAGAACTGGTGCGACGCGTCATCGGCGCGCGCCTGCGGCGCGGCGAGCGCGTCATCGCGCGCGGCGTGCTGGAGATCCTGCCCGAGGGCTACGGTTTCCTGCGCTCTCCCGACTACTCGTACCTGCCCGGGCCGACGGACATCTACGTCTCGCCCGATCTCGTGCGGCGCCACACGCTCTTCACGGGCGACATGGTGACCGGGCCGCTGCGCGCCGCGCGCCGCGCCGAGAAGTACTTCGCGCTGCAGTCCGTCGAAGCCCTCCAGGACATCGCGATCGACGAGGCGAAGCGCGCGGGCAAGTTCGAGGACCTCACGCCCTGGCATCCGGACGAGATGCTCCAGATGGAAACCCATCGCGGCAATCTCTCCGGGCGCGTCATCGATTTGCTCTCGCCGATCGGCAAGGGCCAGCGCGGGCTGATCGTGGCGCCGCCGCGCACCGGCAAGACGATGTTCCTGCAGGCCATCGCGCACGCCCTCGAGGTGAACCACCCGCAGAGCGAACTCATCGTCCTGCTCATCGACGAACGGCCCGAGGAGGTCACCGACATGGAGCGCACCGTGCGCGGCGAAGTCGTCGCCTCGACCTTCGATGAGCCTGCGTCCCGCCACGTGCAGGTCGCCGAGATAGTCCTCGAACGCGCCAAGCGCCTCGTCGAATTCGGCCGCGACGTCGTCATCCTGCTCGACTCCATCACGCGCCTCGCGCGCGCCTACAACGCCGTGCAGCCGACGAGCGGCAAGATTCTCTCCGGCGGCATCGACGCCGCGGCGCTCTCGCGGCCGAAGAAGTTCTTCGGCACCGCACGCAAAGTCGAAGAGGGCGGTTCATTGACGATCCTCGCGACCGCGCTCGTCGACACGGGATCGCGCATGGACGAAGTGATCTACGAGGAGTTCAAGGGCACGGGCAACATGGAGATCGTCCTCGATCGCGAGCTCTCCGACCGGCGCGTCTTTCCCGCGCTGGATGTCTCGCGCTCGGGGACGCGCAAGGAAGAGCTGCTCATCCAACCCGACGAGCTGCGCAAGATCTGGATCCTGCGCAAGGTTCTCGACCAGATGAACTCCGTCGAAGCGATGGAATTGCTGCTCGAACGGCTCAAGCGCACCGAGAGCAACAGAGAATTCCTCGAGTCGATGGCCGCCTGAACACCGGGCTGGGCGAAGGCGGAAGGACACGCATGGGAATCGATCGCAAACTGCTCGCGCGCCTCGAAGAGATCGAGCGCGAGCACCGCACCCTCGGCGAACGCATGGCGGATCCCGAGGTCGCGTCGAACCAGCACCTCTATCGCGAGGCAGCGACGCGCTACGCCGAACTCGATCCGGTCGTGATCACCGTGCAGGCGCTCCGTCGCGCGGGCGACGAGCAGGAGCAGGCGCAGCAGATCCTTCGCGACGAGAAGGACGAAGACCTGCGCGAGATGGCCCGCGAAGAGGCCGCGCGCCTTGATGCCGAAATCGAAACCCTCGACCTGCGCTTGCGCACGCTGCTCCTCCCGCGCGATCCGAACGACGACAAGGCGGTCGTCCTCGAAGTGCGCGCGGGCACGGGCGGCGAGGAAGCCGCGCTCTTCGCGGCTGACCTGATGCGCATGTATCAGCGCTACGCCGAGACTCAGGGCTGGACCTTCGAGGTGCTCTCGCTCTCCGAGAGCGAGAAGGGCGGCGTCAAGGAAGGCATCGCCAACATCGACGGCCGCGGCGCCTACTCGCGCCTGAAGTACGAATCCGGCGTCCATCGCGTGCAGCGCGTCCCCGAGACCGAAGCCCAGGGGCGCATTCACACGTCGGCGGCGACCGTCGCGATCCTTCCCGAAGCCGAGGATGTCGAGATCGAGATCGACGAAGACAAGGACCTGCGCGTCGACAGTTTCTCGGCGTCGGGTCCCGGCGGCCAGCACGTCAACAAGACGCAGTCCGCCGTGCGTATCACGCACATTCCGACGGGGCTCGTCGTGCAGTGCCAAGACGAAAAGTCCTGGCACAAGAACCGCGCGCGCGCGCTCAAGGTGCTCCGCGCCCGCCTCTACGACCGCATGCTCCAAGAACAACACGAGCGCGAGGCGTCTGCGCGCCGCGAGCAGGTCGGCACCGGCGATCGTAGCCAGCGCATCCGCACCTACAACTTCCCGCAGAGCCGCGTCTCCGATCACCGGATCAACCTCACCCTGCACTCGCTCGACAAGATCCTCCAAGGCGATCTCGACGAACTGCTCGATGCGCTCATCGCGGCGAAGCAGGCCGAGCACCTGCGCGCCGTGGAGGCGGGCGGCTGAGCGGGCGCGACGGCGGCGGGCCGACGGTCGGCCAGGCGCTCGAGCGCGCCCAGGAGCGCCTCTCTCGCGCCCGTGTGGACACCGCGCGCGGCGACGCGGAGATCCTTCTCGAGGAAGTGACCGGCCTCACGCGCGGTGCGCTGCGTCTCGATCCCGCGCGGCGCG
>CAZPJJ010000243.1:0-6556 GCA_964586535.1 uncultured Acidobacteriota bacterium
TCGAGGGCCTCGATGCCGAAGGCGCCATCGGTGACGAGCAATCCTCCTGATTCAACTCCGCGCTCGAAGGAGACACGACATGAAACGCACGATGATTCTCGCCCTCGCCGCCACGGCTCTCGTACTCGCCGCTCCCGCCGCGCTCGCGCAGGGCGGCCCCGGTCCTGGTCCCGGCATGGGCGAAGGCCCGGGCGGCCCGGGTGGACCGGGCGGTCCCGGCGCTGGCGCACCCTTCCACGAGCACCTCTTCCCGCCGCAGCTCGTGCTGAAGAACCAGAAGGCGATCGGACTCACCGAAGAGCAACTCACCCAGATCAAGGCGCTGCTCAACGAGACGCACGCCAAGATGCTCGACACGCAGACCACCATGGCCGGCCTTCAGGAAGAGCTCGAGACCGCGCTCGACAACACGACCGTCGACGAAGCCGCCACGCTCGCCATCGCCGCGCGCGTCCTCGAGCTGGAAAGCCAAGTCAAGCGCGCGCAGCTCTCGCTCGCGATCAGGGTGAAGAACCTCCTCACACCCGATCAGCAGGCGGCGCTCGCCGAGATTCCCCGCACGCGCGGTAAGCGTCGCTGACAACGACTTGGGCGATCGAGCCCTCCCCTTGTTCCGAGCGGCCTGCCGGAGATGCGCTCCGGCAGGCCGCGCCTTTCTCGCACGACTGGCGCGACTGGCGGCGCGGGCCGCTCTCAGACGAGGAGGTCCAGCACCGCTGGAATCGCGAAGAACGACGCGATCGTGCCGAGGAAAATCGCCTGCGCGACTTCCTCGCTCTGCTGATCGTGGGCCTCGGCGAGCACGAAGTTCATCACGGCCGAAGGCAGCACGCCGGTGACGAGGACGACGCCGCGCGCCGCGCCCTGCAGATCAAAGAATTCGACCCAGAGCCACGCCGCGACGAGGCCCGGCCCGAGTCGTAGCCCGACCGCCAGCAGCGCGTGCCACGGCAGCCCGACGCGGACGCTGCGCATACGGACACCCAGGCTGATCAGCATCAGCGGCACCGCCGCCTCGCCGAGCAGTCGTACGCCGCGGAGCAGCGGATCGGGAAGCGACACTCCCGCGAGCGACGCCGTGATGCCGAGGACGGCCGCGTAGAGCAAAGGGGTGCGCAGCGGCGTGCCTGGGTGGAGCGTCCCCGAGACGATGGCGATACCCAGGCTGTAGTGGACGAGCGTGATCGCGACGAAAACCAGCGCCGCCGCGGCGAGGCCCTCGTCGCCGAAGGCGAAAAGCGCGAGCGGCAGCCCGAGGTTGCCCGTGTTGGGGAACATCGTGGCGAGCAAGAGCCCCCGGCCACGCACGCGCGCCGCACGAAAAACGATCCAGGCCACCGCGCCGCAGACGAGGCTCTGGAACACCGCGCCGCCTCCGACGCCCAGCATCTCGGCGGGATCGATCGCGCGACCCGCGAGACTGGCGAAGACCAGCGCTGGCGCCGTCACGTAGAGCACGAGGTCCGTAATGCTGCGCAGGTCCACGGCGCGCCACCCGGCAAAGAGGTAGCCGACGAGGGCGATTCCGAAGACGGGCGCGGCGACGGAGAGTAGTTGGGTCAGCATAGCCGGGGGTTCGGTTGGCGGAGACCCTCGGCCGTCTGTTTGACGGATTCGGGGCTCCGTGGAATCGTGAAACAGCTTGAGCGCTCGTTTCAGGGCGGCCAAGCCAAAAGACGAGAATCTAACCGATCCTCGACGAAAGGTGAATCATGGGCAAGAAATCCGAACGCAATCAAGAGATCATCGACGCGCTGATCGTCTCGTACCGCATGGAACTCGAGACGGTCATGAACTACATCGCCAACTCGGTCAACCTCGACGGCGTGCGCGCCAAGCACATCAAGAACGAGCTCGCGGCAGACGTGCCGACCGAATTGCAGCACGCGCAGCTCATCGCCCGCCGCATCAAGACGATCGGCGGCGTCGTGCCGGGCTCGCTCGAGCTGAAATTCGATCAGAAGTTCCTGCAGCCGCCGAAGGACACGACGGACCTCAAGACCGTGATCGAAGGCGTGATCGAAGCCGAGGATGCCGCGATCGAGCAATACAAGAAGGTCATCGAGCTCGCGTCGGGCTTCGATCCGGCGACGGAAGATCTTGCGGTCACCGCGCTCGCCGACGAAGAAGAGCACCGCCGCGACTTCAAGGGCTTCCTCAAGGAGATCGAAGCCGGCCACATCTGACCGAGCGCCGAAAATGATCTTGGGGGGCGCCATGCGTGGCGCCCCTTTGTTTTTCTGCGGGAGCCATTATGGCGCTCGCCGTGCCGACGCGGGCCCGCGACGATGGTGCGTGGATTGTTCCTGTAGGGGCGCAATTCATTGCGCCCGGATCGCCGCCTTTGGCGGCGACCTTTCCGTGGCGTCGTGCCATTCGCGTATCGCGCAATGCAGGCGATGTCGCCGCCTACGGCGGCGATCCGGTCGCCATAAATGGCGCCCCTACCGGAACGCGCCGCGATGAATCGCGCGCCATCATCGCCGCACCGTTCGATGCGCCGCGGATGGTCTTCGTAGGGGCGCAATTCATTGCGCCCGGATCGCCGCCTTTGGCGGCGACCTTTCCGTGGCGTCGTGCCATTCGCGTATCGCGCAATGCAGGCGATGTCGCCGCCTACGGCGGCGATCCGGTCGCCATAAATGGCGCCCCTACCGGAACGCGCCGCGATGAATCGCGCGCCATCATCGCCGCACCGTTCGATGCGCCGCGGATGGTCTTCGTAGGGGCGCAATTCATTGCGCCCGGATCGCCGCCTTTGGCGGCGACCCGGGCCATCCATCACGCGTATCAGCGAGGGCGCGCGATATACCAGTTGTTCATGATGTCGTGCTCGATCCTGTGGATCTCGACGTCGGCGAAACCCGCCTCGCGAAGCATCTGTACGGCGAGCTCTTCGCCCCACACCGTACCGAGTCCCTCGCCGCCCTGGGAGAGAGAAACCGTCATACAGTGCAGGCACGAGATCGTGTAGAGGTACGTCGCCGTCGGGTGATCGAGGTTGCGCTCGAGATGCGACGAGGCGCGGATGTCCTGCATCAGGAAGATCCCGCCCTCGCGCAGGCTCTGTCTGACGACCTCGAGCACGCGCCCCGGCTTCGCCTGGTCATGGATCGCGTCGAACGCCGTCACCAAGTCGTAGCCCGCCTTCTCGTGCAACTCGGACACGTCCCTCCGCTTGAATCCCACGTTGGGGATTCCTCGTCGCGCGGCCTCGTCGAGCGCACCCGCGATGGCATCCTCGCAGAGGTCGTAGCCGATGAAGGTGCTGCGCGGAAAAGCTTCCGCGAGCCGCATCGCCGCATGGCCGCGGCCGCAACCGATGTCGAGCACGCGGATTCCCGCCTCGAGCCGCTCACGAAGTCCCGGCACGAGCGGCACGACATGATCGAGAAGGCCCGCGACGACGGACTGGTCGCTCTCTTCCGCCATCAGGTCGTGAAAATGCGGAAACTCCTCGTAGGGCACGCCGCCGCCCTCGCGGAAGCTGCGCACGACGCGCTCTTCCACGGCACCGAGCATCGGCACGAACTGCATCGGTCCGGCGAAGTTGTAGCCGGAGCCGCCGCGCGCGAGGAGCGTCGCGTGTTCCTGCGGCAGCCAGTAGGTCTTTGCGGCCGGGTCGTATTCGACGACCCGCCCAGTGACCATCGCGCCGAGCCACTCGCGGACGTAACGCTCACGAAGTCCCGCGCGTTCGGCGATGGCCGCGCTCGTAGCGGGTGGCAGTGCGGCGAGCGTGTCGAAGAGCCGCGTCTTGTGACCGACCGAGATCATCAGGGCGAGACCGCTCGCGTTGAGCGTCTCGAGCATGCGCTGTGAGAAGGAGTCGAGACGGGATTGATCCATCTCGAGGGTTTGAGTCGCGGTCATGGGGCGTCCTCCGGGGCGGCTCGGCGTGAGCCGCTTGGTTCATCAGGGAGAACGCCAAGCGCGCGAGAAACCCGCCACGATGGTAGGAGTCGAAAAATACGAAGCCAGCGATTCACACAAAGATATAAAGAAAGTTTTCACCTCCGCGTCACCGCATCGACAAGTGATTCCTTCAACCTCCCCCCAAGGCAGCGAGCAGGGTCTTCTCGTGAAGAGAGGAGCTTCAGCTCGTCGGCCAGCATGCCTCGCTCGTTCATCAGGCAACCCATTCAAGGAGGAACCATGAGCATCTCGTCTCGCCCGTTCGTGACGGCTCTCGCGTTGGCGTCGGCGCTCGTCGGTGGCATCGCGCTCTCCGAGGCCCAGCGTCTCGGCGGCGGCGTCGACCTCACCACGCGCTCGAACCCGGGCCAAGGCCCGGCGTTCAAGCCGGTCCTCGACGGCTTCCCCGAGGGAGCGAACTCAATTCGCGTCCCGGGCAATCGCACCGGCAACGTGATCTTCATTCATCCCGACGGTACCGGCCCGAACCACTGGCTCACGGGCCGCATGTACTGGGACGGTCCCGACGCCATCAGCGGCTGGGATCGCCTGCCCTTCATGGCGCAGTACCGCGGCCACATGAGCGACCGTCTCACCGGTACCTCCAACGGCGGCGCCACGGTGCATGCCTTCGGCTACAAAGTCCTCGGTCCCGGTTCGTTCGGCAAGGACGGCGGCGGCGACGAGGCGCGCGACATCCTCGCGCTCTCCGGCTATCCGGGCAGCATCCTTCGCGAGGCGGCGAACGCCGGCCACCCGACTGGAGTCGTCAATGACGGCGACCTTCCCGAGCCGGGCACCGGCTGCTTCTTCGCCGAAGTGGCGGATCGCGGTCTCTCGAACGAGATCGCGCGCCAACTTCTCGACGGCCGTCCAGGCTTCGACGGCGAGGACGAACTGCTCGTCGTCGCGATGGGCGGCGGCGAGGGCTTCTTCCTTCCGCAGGGCACACCGCTCTGCACCACCGAAGTGACTCCCGATTGCGCCGTTCACGTTGACCAGGTGAGCGGCAGCGGCCCGTCGCGCACCGACGGCCGCAACCTCGTCAAGGAAGCGATCGATCTGGGCTATGTCGTGCTCCGCACCCGCGTCGAGTTCGACGAGTTCCGCGCGCGCGTCCTCGCGGATCCCGGTTACGCTCCCCGCGTGCTCGGCCTCTTCGCGCGCGACGACATCTTCAATGACACGCAGGAAGAGCGCCTGCTCACCCTCGGCCTGATCGATGAAACCCGCGCTCTCGACGACAAGCGCGGCCGCATCATCACGCACGGCAGCCGGCCTGGCACGCTCGGCTACAACCCGCCGACCGCGGGCGAAATGCAGGAAGTCGCGATCGAGATTCTCGATCGCTGGAAACGCGCCTCTGGCAAGCCTTTCCTCCTCGTCGCCGAAGTCGAGTCCACGGACAACATGGGCAACAACGACAACGCCATCGGCACGCTCGTCGGCCTCGATCACAGCAACGATCTGATCAACGCGTCGGTCGACTATCTCCGCCGCGATCCGCGCACTCTCATCATCACCGCCGCGGACAGCGATGCCGGCGGAATGCAGGTCGTGTCCACCTCGAGCGAAACCGCCGGCTCCGTCAACGGCAATCCGACAGGCGTCTCCGCCGAGAACGTCGCGGTCCCGCTCGACGGCATCGAGGGCCGCGGCAGCGCCACCTTCGTCGCCGAGCCGGATCAGTTCGGCCAGTCGCTGCGTTTCGCGGTGTCCTGGGTCGGCACGCCCGACGTCGCCGGCGGCATCGTGAGCCGCGCCGCGGGCCTCAACGCCGAGTTGCTCAATACGGCGCTCTCTGCCCGCTTCGACAACGTTGACATCTACCGCATGGCCTACCTGACACTCTTCGGCGAGGCGCTGCCCTACCCGGAAGGCGAACTCGCTCCCGATCGCTTCTGATCGAAGCTCTTCCGTCGATCGCGCCGTGCGGGGCTTGTCCCTGCACGGCGCGACTCCCATTCCCTGATCAGAGCGCTCGCCTGATCACGAAGACCAGCACGAGAGCGAGCGCTCCGAGCGCGGCGACGAGGAGCACCGAGAAGAGCCGCGTGCGCGCGGGGTCCTCGCGATCGAGCGCGACGGTCGCCGTCGTGAATGGTCCGCGGAGCAGCGCGGCTTCGTCGTCGCTCGAAATCTCGACCACGGGCGCCGCCGCTTCGTCGGCGCGCAGCGCGAGCTCGACTTTCTGCGCGACATCCGGCCAGACGAAGCGCAGCGCGCGCTCTTCGCGCCAGAGCAGCAGGCGCGTCTTCGTTTCGATCGGCACGCCGCCACCGGGGAAGGAAACGACGAGGCGGTCGCCGGCACCCGCTCCATGGAGGAACGCGCGCACCGTGCACGGACGCGCGGCCTCGCAGGTGAGGCGCTCGGGTCCGTGAAGCGACTGGCGACGCGGGGCCACGCCGGCGCGCCCCGGCGAGTGCCTCGCGACGAGCACGTCCTGCGCGAATGCGGTGCCGCGGAAGATCACCTCGGCGTGCGAGAGCAGCGGCGCGCCCTCGCCGAGATCGCGCTCGAGCGCCGTCAGCCAGCGGCCGCCCGGGTCGGGTACACCTTCCCATTCGTCGGTGGCGCCAGCGAGCACGAAGGGCGCGTCCTCCTCGACCGCGTGTGCGACGACGCTCTCGTCGACGAC
>CAZPJJ010000244.1:0-6556 GCA_964586535.1 uncultured Acidobacteriota bacterium
CATCCGCCACGGCGGCGGTTACGAGACCGCCTACGCGCACATGTCCCGCTTCGCGAAGGGCGTGACGCGCGGCAGCCGCGTCAGCCAAGGCGACGTCGTCGGCTACGTCGGCGCGACGGGACTGGCGACGGGGCCTCACCTGCACTACGAGGTGCTCATCGACGGGCGCCATCACGATCCGCGCACGGTCGAACTGCCCGAGGGACGTGCGTTGCAGGGTACGGAACTCGCGCGCTTCCACGACGAGCGCATGCGGCTCACCGAGATGGCGGTCGCGGCGCGCGTGCGCCCGACGCTCGAGGCGAGGGCGAGCGACATCGGCTTCGCCGGACCTTACTTGCGCTGAATCTGCACGGCCTCGACCAACGAGCGCACGCGATCGATGTCGACCGGAGCGCGCACGTCGCCGCCCCGCTTGATCCACGTCCCGACGATGACGCCGTCGACGAGATCCGCGATCTCGCCGATGGTGTCGGCGCGCACGCCGGAGCCGACCCAGAGCGGGGCGAGTCCCGCGGCGGCGCGCGCGCGCTCGACGAAAGCGCGGCTGCAGGGCGCGCCCGTGGCTTCACCCGTGACGATGATGCCGTCGGCGAGGCCGCGCGCGAGCGTGTCGTCGATCGCGCGCTCGAGGGGTTCGTCGGCGAGCGGGGTCGAGTGCTTGACGGCGACGTCGGCGAAGATCCCGACATCTTCGATCGCGAGGCGCGCGCGCTCGCGGACGATCTCGGCGGCGCGGCCTTCGACGATGCCCTGATCCGTGAGGCGGGCGCCCGTGAAGACGTTGACGCGGATGAACGAGGCGTTGGTCGCCGCGGCGATCGCGAGCGCGGCGAGGCCGTCGTTGCGCAGCACGTTGACGCCGAGGGGGCACGCCGTGTGCGCGCGGATCGCGGCGACGGCGCGGGTCATCGCGGCGACGGTCGCGGCGGGGACCGTGTCCTTGTGGAAGGGCACGTCGCCGAAGTTCTCGACGAGGATCGCGTCGACGCCGCCCTGCTCGAGGGCGCGCGCGTCGGCGAGCGCGCCTTCGACGACGGCGTCGAGCGAGCCCTCGTAGCGCGGTGCGCCGGGGAGCGCGCGCAGATGGACCATCCCGACGACGTGGATCGGCGCCCTCATGCGTGCCACCGGCCCGGGATCGGCGTGGCGCAGTGCGCGCAGCGGCCCTGGTCGTCGAGGCCGAGGACGCGCGTCCGGTAGCCGGTGCGCTCGACCAGGAGCGCGTCGCAGGACGGGCAGTACGTGGACTCGGTGCGGCCGCCGATATGTAAATTGCCGGAGTAGACGAAGCGCAGCCCTTCCTCGCGGCCGATCTCCCAGGCGCGCAGGAGCGTCGATGCGGGCGTGCGGTCGCGATCGGCCATCTTGTAGAGCGGGTGGAAGGCGGTGACGTGCCACGGGATGTCGGGCGAGACGCTCGCGATGAAGCGCGCGATGTCGCGCAGCTCGCCCTCGTCGTCGTTGTGGCCGGGGACGACGAGCGTGACGATCTCGACCCAGAGGCCGCGCTGCCACGCGCCGCGGATGCCGTCTTGGATGTGCGCGAGCACGGCGCCGAGTTTGCGGTACTCGCGATCGCGGAAGCCCTTGAGATCGACCTTGTAGAGATCGAGGCGCGGGCGCAGGTAATCGAGCACTTCGGGCGTCGCGTTGCCGTTGCTGACGAAGCCCGTGAGAAAGCCCTCGGCACGGGCGCGGTCGAAGACGGCGGCACTCCACTCGGCGGTGATGAGCGGCTCGTTGTAGGTCGAGACGACCACCGCGGCGCCGCTGCGGCGCGCCTCGGCGACGATGTCTTCCGCGGAGAGCGGCGCGACCGGGCCGCCGCTCTGGGGGTCGCGGATCGTCTGCGATGTCTGCCAGTTCTGGCAGTAGGGGCAGTGCATGTCGCAGCCCAGCATCCCGAACGAGAGCGCCCCTTGGCCGGGTGCGACGTGGAAGAACGGCTTCTTCTCGATCGGGTCGAGCGCGACGCCGCCCGCCACGTAGCCGAAGGGGACGTGGAGCCGGCCGCCCTCGTTGAAGCGCACCTTGCAGACCCCCGCGCGCCCCGGCCGGATCAAGCAGCGATGCGCACACGCGAAACACCTCAGCGCCCCGACACTCTCGCCCGGCTCCATGCGCACGAGCTCGTCGCGCACCTCCGTGAATCCCCGGAGATACCGCTCGATCGTCGCCGCCGCCTGCTTGCTTCCCATCGCCCCCCCATTCTGCCCCCCCTCCCCAGGGACCGTCGAGATATGGGGACAGGCGACTTAGAGGGACAGTCGACTTAGGGGGACAGGCGACTTAGAGGGACAGGCACCCTAAGTCGCCTGTCCCCCTAAGTCGACTGTCCCCGGGGATGACAGAGCGGTGACACACGGGGGGAGGTTCCGTGCTACCACTAGCGGTCTATGGAAAGGCTGGGAGTCGTTGGAATCTCGTGGAAGGCGGGCGGCGCGGAGGCGCTGGCGCGGTTCACGATCGCGGCCGAGGAGCGCGAGGCGAAACTGCCCGGGCTCGCGGCGGCGATCGGGGTCACCGAACTGGCGTATCTCGCGACGTGCAACCGCGTCGAGGTGGCGTTCGTCGGGGATGGGCGGCGCTCGGTCGCGGCGTACCGGCCGCGCGTTTTTGCGGCGTTGACGGGCCGCGAGCCCGAGCCCGCCGAGGCCGAACGCACGCTGCGCGCCTGGGCCGGTGAAGGCGCCGCGGAGCATCTCTTCCTCGTCGCAGCGGGGCTCGATTCGGCGCGCCCCGGCGAGACCGAGATCGCGGGGCAGTTCAAGGACGCTTACGAGGTCTCGCGCCGCGCGGGCCTCGTCGGCATGCGCCTCGAACTGGTCTTCGAGCACGCGCTGCGCGTCGCGGCGCGCGTCCATCGCAGCACGCACGTCGGCGAGGGGCGCGTCTCGCTCGCCGAGATCGCGCTCGACCGCGTCCGCGCGCGCCTCGACCGCACCCCCGGCGCCGTCGCGCTCATCGGCGTCTCGCCGATGACGATGCGCACCGCCCGCTCGCTCGCCGGCCGCGCGCGCAGCATCGTCGTCGTCAACCGCACGCTCGCCCGCGCCGAGGACCTCGCCCGCGAGATCGGCGGCACCGCCCGCGACCTCGCCTCGTTCCGCGCCGCGCCCGATCCCGTGGAGGCGCTCGTCTCCGCCACCGGCTCGCCCGATCCCGTCCTCGACCGCGCGGCACTCGAACGCCTCGCCGGCCGCGCGCCCTCGGGCGAGCCGCCGCTTCTCGTCGACATGGCCGTCCCGCCCGACATCGATCCCGACGACGCCCTCGCCGCGGGCTTCGAGCGCATCGGCATGAACCAAGTGATCGCGATCGCCGAAGAGCACCGCCGCGACCGCCTCGTCGAACTCGCCGACGCGCGTGAGATCGTCGACCACGCGCTCGACGAACTCCGCCACCGCATCGTCGAGCGCCACATCGCCCCCGTGCTCGCCGCGCTCCAGCGCCGCTTCCGCGTTACCGCCCTCGAGGGCGTCGAGCGGCTGCTCCGCCGCGACCTGCGCGGCCTCGGCGAGACCGAGCGCGAGGCCGTCACGCGCTGGGCCGAGACCCTCGCGCGCCGCTTCGCGCACATCCCCACCGCCGGCCTCCGCGGCGTCGCCCACGAGGGCGGCCCCGAAGCGCTCGAGGCCTTCCTGCGCGCACTCGACGAAGAACTCGCCGCCGAACTGCGCGCTTCGACCGCGACGCTCGCCGCTGGCGACGCCGCCCTTTCCATCCCCGTCGACGAGGAAGACGAACCGTGACGCTGCGCATCGGCACCCGTGGCAGCAGGCTCGCGCTGATCCAGGCGCGGTGGGTCGCGAACGCGCTCGCCCAGGCGGGCCGCGCCACCGAGATCGTGATCATCAAGACGCAGGGCGACCGCGTCACCGACCGCGCCTTCGCCGAGGTCGGCGCCCCCGGCGTCTTCGTCGCCGAGATCGAGAGCGCGCTGGCCGCGCGCGAGATCGACATCGCCGTGCACTCGTACAAGGACCTGCCCTCGAAATCCCTCGCGGGCCTCGCCGTCGCGGCCGTCCCCGAGCGCATGGATCCCGCCGACCGCCTCCTCGCGCATCCCGCGGCCCTCGACGCCACCGGCGCACTGCTCCACGGCGCGCGCCTGGGTACGGCGTCCGCGCGGCGCGAGGCGCTCTGGCGCCACGCGCGCCCCGACATCCAGATCGGCCTCCTCCGCGGCAACCTGCCGACGCGCGTCGCCAAAGCCGTCGACGGCACGTTCGACGCCGTGATCCTCGCCGCCGCGGGCCTCGACCGCATCGATCGCGCCGCTCTCGACGACCCCGGGCTCGCCATCGACCGCAGCGCGCTCGTCGAGCAGCGTCTCGATCCCACGGTGTTCGTGCCTGCACCCTCGCAGGGCGCGCTCGCGCTCCAGGTGCGCGAGGGCGACGAGAGCACCCGCGCCGCCGTCGCCGCGATCGACGATCCCGCCGTGCACCGCGCCGTCCGCGCCGAGCGCACGCTGCTCGGGCGCGTCGAGGGTGGCTGCCAAGTCGCGTTCGGCGCCTGGTGCGAGGCCGAAGCCGCGCCCTCCGCACCCTCCGCGACGCCGCGCTTCGTGCTCCGCGCCTTCCTCGAGCGCGACGGCGCGCTCATCCGCGCCGAGGCGCGCGGCACGGATCCCGCAGCGCTCGTCGACGAGGTCTGGCACGTCCTGCGCCCGCGCGAGGCCTGACCGATGACCGCCCGCCCGCAGCCCCCACCCGCCGTCCTCGTCACGCGCGCCGCCGACGACGCGGCGCCGTGGGTCGACGCGCTCGCGCGGCGCGGGCACGAGGTCCTGACGCTCCCGTGCCTCGCGATCGAGCCCATCGACGACCCCGCCACGCGCACCGCGCTCCGCGACGGGCTCGCCACGAGCGCGTGGATCGCGCTCACCTCGCCGCACGGAGTGGACGCCGTCGCGCGTCTCGCAGGCGCGCCGCTGCCGGCCGCGCTGCGCGTCGCGGCCGTCGGCCCGGCGACGGCGCGCGCCTGCCGCGATGCCTTTTCGCGCTGCGATCTCGAAGCGTCCGACGGCACCGGCGCCTCGCTCGCCCGCGAACTCGCCGCGCTCATGGCGCGCGATCCGCGGCCGCCGCGGCGCGTGCTCGCTCCCGGGGCCGACCGCGCGCGCCTCTCCCTCGAGGAGGCGCTCGCGCCCCTGGCGGTGGAGGTCCTGCGCCT
This sequence comes from uncultured Acidobacteriota bacterium, assembly GCA_964586535.1. Classification (GTDB taxonomy): domain Bacteria; phylum Acidobacteriota; class Polarisedimenticolia; order J045; family J045; genus CAZPJJ01. The sequence continues at coordinate 5,182 of CAZPJJ010000244.1, forward strand.
CGCGGTCTACCGTACGGTGCCGGCCCCGGCGGCCGAGCCCAAGCAGGACCTCGCGGCGCGGCGCATCGGTGCGATCCTCTTGGCGAGTCCCTCCGCGGTCGAAGGTCTCTTCAACACGGCCCGCGTCCCCGAGGACGCGCTCGTCGTCACGATCGGGCCGACGACGAGCGAAGCGGCGCGCGCGCACGGGCTCGCCGTCGCCGCCGAGGCCGATCGTCCCGACCTGGACGCGATGATCGCGGCCCTCGAGCGCGCCCTGGGCGCCCTCCCGCGCGCCGCACGGAAAGGCGAAGAGCGATGAGTGGCAAAGAGCGATCCCAGGCGCGCTCCAGCGCGGTCTTCGAGCGCTTGCAGCGCGTGCTCCCCGGCGGCGTGAACTCCCCCGTGCGCGCGTTCCGCGCGGTCGGCGGCACGCCGCACGTCGTGCGCCGCGCGCACGGCGCGATCCTCGAAGACGTCGACGGACATTCCTATATCGATTTCATGATGAGCTGGGGACCACTGATCCTCGGCCACGCGCATCCCGAAGTGCTCGAAGCCGTGCACGCCGCGTGCGAGCGCGGGCTCTCCTACGGCGCGCCCTGTGAATTCGAGGCCGAGCTCGCCGAGCGCGTCGTGCGCAGCTATCCAGGCCTCGAGCAGGTGCGCTTCGTCTCGTCTGGCACCGAGGCCGTGATGAGCGCGGTGCGTCTCGCGCGCGGCGCGACCGGCCGCGATCTCATCGTCAAGTTCTCGGGGTGCTATCACGGCCACGTCGATCACCTGCTCGTCTCGGCGGGATCGGGACTCGTCACCTTCGGCGAGCCGTCGTCGAAGGGCGTGCCCGCGGCCTTCGCCGGACTCACCGCGGTCGTGCCGCTCGACGATCCCGCGCGCCTCGAAGCGCTCTTCCGCGAGCGCGGCTCCGAGATCGCCGCGGTGATCCTCGAGCCGATTCCCGCCAACAACGGCCTGCTCTTGCAGCGGCCGGAGTTCCTCGCGCTGCTGCGCAAGCTCACGCACGCGCACGGCGCGCTGCTCATCTTCGACGAGGTGATCTCGGGCTTCCGCGTCGCGCGGGGCGGCGCGGCCGAGCTCTATGGCATCACGCCCGACCTCGCGACCTTCGGCAAGATCGTCGGCGGCGGCATGCCCGTCGGCGCCTTCGGCGGCCGCGCCGAGCTCATGCGCCACCTCGCGCCGCTCGGCCCCGTCTACCAGGCCGGTACGCTCTCGGGCAATCCCGTGGCGATGGCCGCGGGCGCGAAAACGCTCGACATCCTCGAGCGCGATCACGGCTGGCAGCGCCTCGAAGAACTCGGCCGGGCGCTCGAAGCGAAGCTCGCGCCGGTGCTCCTGCGTGCCAAGCCCGAAGCGCAGCTCGCCCGCGTGGGCT
>CAZPJJ010000245.1:0-6553 GCA_964586535.1 uncultured Acidobacteriota bacterium
CCGATCTCTGCGAATCCGTCGGCGTCGACGTCCACGACGTCGCGCGCGGAATCGGGTACGACCGGCGCATCGGCGCGAAGTTCCTGCACCCGGGTCCCGGGTACGGCGGCTCGTGCTTCCCCAAGGACACGCTCGCCATCCTGGCCACGGCCGAGGATCACGACCGCCGCCTCGCGATCATCGACTCGGCCGTGCGCGTCAACGACGAGCGCCCCGCGCAGATGGTCGCGAAGATCCGCGAAGCGATGGGCGGCACGCTGCAGGGCAAGACGATCGCGCTGCTCGGGCTGGCGTTCAAGCCGAACACCGACGACGTTCGCGAATCACCCGCACTCAAGATCGCCGCGATGCTGCAAGAAGCCGGCGCGACGGTCCGAGCCTTCGACCCAATCGCCGCGCGAGCGGCGGTCGCCTCGGGATACGCCGGCTACGTGGCGGCGGACGAGTTCGACGCCTGCGAAGGCGCCCATGCGCTCGTCGTGGCCACGGAGTGGAATCAGTTCCGCAATCTGAACGTGAGCCGCCTCAAGAGCGCGCTCGCCGAGCCGGTGGTCGTCGACCTGCGCAACGTCTACGACCCGGCCCTGATGAAGAAAAACGGTCTGCGCTACACGGCGGTCGGCCGCTGACCGCGGGAGAGACGCGATGCGATGCCTGGTGACGGGCGGTGCGGGTTTCATCGGTTCGAATCTGGTCGAGGCGCTGCTCGGGCGCGGTGACGACGTCGTCGTCTTCGACAACTTCGCCACGGGCCGCCGCGAGAACCTCGCCGAGGCGTCCCTGTGGGCCAAGGCGGGCGGCGGCAGCTACATGCTCGTCGAAGCGGACATCCGCGACCGCGCGGCCGTCGATGCCGCGATGAAGGGCGTCGAGGTCGTCTTCCACCAGGCGGCGCTGCCGTCGGTGGCGCGCAGCGTTGCCGACCCGCTGCTCTCCCACGACGTCAATGTCAACGGCATCCTCAACCTGCTGCTCTCGGCCCGCGAGCACAAAGTGCGCCGCTTCGTCTCCGCGTCGTCTTCTTCGCTCTATGGCGAGTCACCGACGCTGCCCAAGATCGAGTCGATGCCGCGCGATCCGATCTCGCCCTACGGCCTCGACAAGCTCTGCGGCGAGACCTACTGCGGGCTCTTCACGCGCCTCTACGGGCTCGAGACCGTCGCGCTGCGCTATTTCAATGTCTTCGGACGCCGCCAGGACCCGAACTCCGAGTACTCCGCCGTGATTCCCAAATTCGTGACGCGCATGCTCGCCGGGCAGCCAGCGACCATGAACGGCGACGGCTCGCAGACCCGCGATTTCACCTACATCGACAACGTGATCGACGCGAACCTGCTCGCCGCCCAAGCCCCCAAGGAGGCCTGCGGCCACTATTTCAACATCGCCTGCGGCGAACGGGTTTCGCTGCTCGAACTGGCGGAACTCGTCGGCGACATCCTCGGCAAGCGCATCCCGCCCACCTTCGGGCCGCCGCGCGCCGGGGACATCCAGCACTCGCTGGCCGACATCAGCCGGGCGCGCGAGCTCCTGGGCTTCGAGCCCAAGATCCTCTTCCGCGAGGGCCTCGAACGGACGATCGACTGGTACCGCCAACGGAACTGATCGGGATTCCTCGAATAGCCGCGAATCGGGGCGGAGAACGATTGCCTCCCGTCGAAGGCGGGGCTATGTTCTCGCCGAGCCCGTCCGAATCGATGCGTTGATCTCGCCCGGGAGGTCCGAGCTTCATGCAGCAGCCTAGCTGGCCCTCCGCGGGTTCCACGGCGGTCAGTCCGCAAGAGTGGAACCTGCAGGCCATTCAGCGAATCCTCTGGCAGCGGCGCTGGCTCGTGCTGGCCGTCGCAGCCGAGGTATTTCTCATCGCGTTTCTCGTGACCTTCCTGCGCACGCCGCTCTACGAGGCGTCCGCGCGCGTGATCATCGAGCGCGCGCTGCCGAAGGTGCTCGACTCCGAGGATGTCGTCCCCGTCGTCTGGAACGAGTTCGAGATCCAGCGCTTCTATCGCACGCAGTACCTGCTCGTGAAGGATCCCGCCGTCATAGAGCGCGCCCTCGACATGGGCGGGCTGCGCGAAGCGCTCCTGCGCGACCTGGCACCGGACGAAGGCTACGAGGCCGCGGGCAAGGCGCCGCCGGACGACCGGGACCTCGTCGAGTACATCCGCCGCGGCCTCGCGACGACCGAACTCGAGTACTCGAACGTCATCAAGGTGTCGTTCCGGCATCCCGACCCAAAGGTCGCCGCCGCGGTCGTCAATGCCTCGGTCCACGCCTACCAGGACTTCTTCGTCGAGACGGGCACCCAGGCGCGCGCCGGCGCGAGCGACTTTCTGGATTCGCAAATCCAAGAGGCGCAGGCCGGGCTTCTCGAACTCGAGCGCAAGCTCGCCGAGGAACGCCGCAAACTCGGGCCCGTCCTCGCCGAGGGCGGCCAGGAGATGGGCGCCACGCGGCTCTCGAGCCTCGATCAGTCGTTGACGCAGGCCAAGACGCGCCGCGCACAGGCGCAGGCGCAGCTCAACGCCTACCGCAATTCGCCGCCGATGGGCCTCTCGCTCGTCCGGGACAACCCGCAGGTCGTGAGGCACCGGCAGGATCTTTCCGACATGCGCCGCCAGATGGCCGAACTCGAAGCCCGCGTCGGTCCCGATTGGCCGAAGCTCAAAGAGCTCAAGCGCGCCATCGTCGAGACCGAGGCCAACCTCGAGCATCAGGCCGGCCTGATCTACTCGGAGGCCATCGCCGCCGCCCAGGCCGAGCTCGAACTCGAGACGCAGAACGAGGCCAAGCTCGAGCGGCTCTTCCGCGAAGAACTCGAAGTCGCCACCGACCTTCGCGGGCGCGCCCAGGACTACGACCGCCTCTACCGCGAATTCGAGCAGAAGCGCCAAGCGCTCGACCGGCTCCTCGGCCGCCGCGAAGAGGTCTCGATCAGTGCCGACCTCGAGACGATCCTCAAGCGCCAGATCTCGATCGTCGCCGAGGCGGTTCCACCGGAGTCGCCCGCCGTCCCCCGCGTGATGCTCTCGCTCGCGCTCGGGGCCGCCTTCGGGCTCTTCTTGGGTGTCGCGGCGGCGTTCTTGGCCGAAGCACTCGACAACAAGGTGCGCGATGGACAGCAGGCGGCCGAGATCGGCGGATTGCCGCTTCTCGGAGCCGTGCCCCGCATCGATGGTCCGCCCAAGCCGCGGCTCGTCTTCTCGCGCAAGCACGTCGGTAGCACGCCGGTCCTCGTGGCACGGCAGAACGACGCCCGCGAGGCGTTCCGGGCGCTGCGCTCGTCGCTCCTGCTCTCGCACGTCGACCGGCCGCCGCGCGCGATGCTCGTGACGTCGGCGCTGCCCGGCGAGGGCAAGACCACCGTCTGCGCCAATCTGGGCCGCACGCTGGCGACCTTCGGCAGCAAGGTTGTCGTGATCGACGCCGACTTGCGCCGCACGCGCCTCCATCGGGCCTTCAAGGTGCCCAAGGACCGCGGCCTCGCCAACGTGCTTGCCCACTCGGCACCGCTCGAGGACGTCGTGTTCCGCACGCAGTACCCGGATCTCTGGGTCATTCCGGGCGGACCCTGCCCCCCCGATCCCGCGACGCTCCTCCATCCCGACCGCGTCCAGCAGATCGCCACCGCCCTGGTCGAGAAGATGGGCTTCGACTACGTCCTTTTCGATTCGCCGCCGGTGCTCGTCTTTGCCGACGCCTACAACATCGTGCCCGCCGTCGAGGGCGTCGTTCTCGTCGCCCGGGCCATGCAGACGCCCAAGGAGGCGCTGCGCTCGGCGTGCGAGCAGATGCGCAAGATGAATGCCCCGCTGATCGGCCTCGTCACCAACGACGAAACCGAAGAAGCCGGTTCCGCGAGCTACTATCGCTATTATCATTACCGGCGCGGCTACTACCGAAAAGCCGCGGAAGTGCGAGCGGCCACTTACCAGGGCTTGGAGACCGGGCCGACGAGCGTCCCCGACATCGATCCCGATCAAGGCCGCGACGAAAAGAACACGCGCGCGAGCTGATCGGGACCGGCGGCCGGCACGTCGCGGGGTTCGTCGACTCTCCGATCTGCCCGGGGGCAGCCGATGCGGGAAGGCGACGAACCGTCAACTCACGCCGGTCTGTTGGCCCAGATCTGCGATGCCGCTCCGAGCTTCATCACCGTCCACCACGCGGACGGCCGCTTTCTCTACGCAAATCTCAAGGCCCTCCAGGCCCACGGATACACGCGCGAGGAGTTCCTGAAGCTCTGCGTCGCCGACCTCGATGACGAACAGGCGCGCGCTCTCTACGACGAGCGCGTGAAGCGCATCGACGACGCCGGGGATGCCTCGTTCGTCGTCGTCCACGTGCGCAAAGACGGCACGCGCTTTCCTGTCGAGGTCTACGCCAAGCGCATCGAGTGGAACGGCGAGCCGGCCATCCTGAGCGTCGCGACGGACGTCTCGGAGCGCGAGGTCGCCTCGCGACGTCTGCGCGCGAGCGAAGAACGCTACCGGCAGCTCTTCGAGTCCATGACCCAGGGCGTCGTGCAACACGCAGGCGACGGTCGCATCGTCGCCGCGAATCCCGCCGCCCTCGCGATCCTGGGCATCGACGAGGACCAGCTCTTCGGCCGAACCTCGCAAGATGCCCGCTGGCACGCGATTTACGAGGACGGGGCTCCTTTCCCGGGCGACGAACATCCCAGTTCCGTGGCCGCACGCACGGGGCACGAGGTACGCAACGTCGTGATGGGGGTCTTCAATCCCCGCGAGCGCCGTTACCGATGGCTTCTCGTCAGCGCCGTGCCCGTCAAGTCGCCGGGGAGCGACACCGTCTCGCGCGTCTACGCGGTCTTCGACGACATCACCGAGCGGCGCGAACACGATCTGCGACTCCTCGGTTTGCGCATGGCGGTCGAGCAGGCGAGTGAGGGGTTCATGATGTCCCTCCTCGATGGCACGGTCAGCTACGCCAACCCCGCGTGGGCCGCGATGCACGGGGGCGCCCCCGGCGACTTCGAAGGCAAGCATCTGCAGGTCCACCACACGCGCGAGCAGTACGTCTCCGAGGTGCAGCCGGCGATCGAATCCCTGATTCGCGACGGTGAGTGTCAACGAGAAGTCGGCCACGTGCGTCTCGACGGCTCGACCTTCATCGTCCAGATGAGCTGCCGCGTTCTCAGAGATCGAGTGGGCGAGCCCTTTGGGCTCCTGTCGATCGGCCGCGACGTCTCGGCCGAGAAAGAGAGCGAGCGCGCGCTCGCCGAGAGCGAGCGCCGCTACCGCGATCTCTTCGAGCAGGCTCCGATCGGGATCTTTGCCACCACGTCACGTGGCGAAGTGCTTCACGTGAACCCCGCGATGGCACGCATGCTCGACTACGAGTCGCCCGAAGAAGCCGTCGAAGCCGTGCATCGCTTGGGTAACGAGCTCTACGTCGATGCGGGCCGGCGCACGGATTTCCTCCGTGAACTCGAAGAGCATGGCACCGTCTCCGAGTTCGAGTACGAGGCCTTCACGAAGACCGGGCGGACGGTCTGGCTTGCCATGAACGCGCGGATCTCCTCGCGGTGCACCGATGGATCGTTCGTGATCGAGGGATTCACCTGGGACGTGACGGACCGAAAGAGAGCGGAGCAGGAGCGCGAACGCCTTCAGATCCGCCTCGCGCAGGCGCAGAAGATGGAGTCGATCGGTAGACTCGCTGGCGGCGTGGCCCACGATTTCAACAACATGCTGGGCGTGATCCTGGGATCGGTGGAACTCGCGATGCAGAACGTCGAGGCAAGCTCGCCGATTCGCGAGGACCTCGACGAGATTCGCGGCGCCGCGGAGCGCTCGACGAATCTCACGCGGCAGTTGTTGGCGTTCGCGCGCCGGCAGACGATCCATCCCGAACTGCTGAATCTCAACGAGACGGTCGCCGGCATGCTGAAAATGCTCCAGCGGCTCATCGGTGAGAATGTCACCGTGCGCTTCGACCCGGCGCCGACGATCTGGACGGTCCGTATCGATCCGGGCCAAGTGGACCAGATTCTGGCGAACCTCGTGGTCAACGCGCGCGACGCGATCTCGGGTGCCGGGACCGTGCGCATCGAGACGGCCAACGCCGTGATCGACGCCGCGTTCTGCGCACAGCACGCGGGGGCGCTGCAAGGCGAGTACGTGTTGCTCACGGTGAGCGACACCGGCGTGGGAATGGACCGCGAGACCGCCGCGCACATCTTCGAGCCGTTTTTCACCACCAAAGAACTAGGGCAGGGGACGGGGCTCGGCCTCGCGACGGTCTACGGCATCGTCAAACAGAACGCAGGTTTCATCGACGTTCACACGCAGCCGAGTGTCGGTACGACCTTCGCCATCTACCTTCCGCGCGCCGCGGTCCGCCCCGGTGACGTTGAGCACGACGACCGCGAGTCCGGCGTCGAGAGGCCGGGGACCGAGACGGTTCTTCTCGTCGAAGACGACGCGCCGGTCTTGCGGCTCGCCACGCGGCTGCTCGACGGACTCGGCTACCGAGTGCTCGTCGCCGCGTCGCCTCGCGAGGCACTGCGCATCCTCGACGAGCACGAAGACAC
>CAZPJJ010000246.1:0-6537 GCA_964586535.1 uncultured Acidobacteriota bacterium
CCGAGTGCTGGATGGCGCCCGAGATGGCCAGCGCGACGTAGAGCTTGGGTGAGACGGTCTGCCCCGAGGAGCCGATCTGGTGCTCGTGAGGCAGCCACTCGCTGTCGACGACGGGGCGCGAGGCGCCGATCGCGCCGCCGAGCGCCTTGGCGATGCCGCCGACGTGCTGCTCGAACTTCTCCTTCGTGCCGAGGCCGCGGCCGCCCGCGACGATCACTTCGGCGGCGGAGAGGTCGATGGCCTTGGAGCCGGTCGAGCGCACCTCGATGACGCGCCGCCGCAACGCGCCTGCGTCGAGCGCGGCGCCGCGTGCGGTGACGGTGCCCGCGTGGCCCGTGGGAAGCTCATCGGCGGGGAATGCTCCTGACTGCAACGTGGCGAAGTGCGGCGCTGGGCCGCGGTCGACCGTGCGCGCGACGAGCTTGGCGTCGTAGGGCTGCCGCGAGAAGACGACGCGCGCGCCGTCGACTTCGGCATCGACGCAGTCCGAGACGACGGGCGCCTCGAACGCGGCCGCGACGAGCGGCACGAGGTCTTGTGCCTGGTAGGTGTGGCTCATGAGCACCCACTCGGGCTGCACGTCCTTGACGAGACCGCGCAGCACCTGCGCCCAGGCGTCGGGTGTGTAGCGCGCGAGCGCGGCGTCCTCGACGAGGAAGACCTCGTCGGCGCCCTGCCGCGCGACATCGCCGGCGATCGCCGCGACGCCCTGACCGAGCACCGCCGCCAGGGGCCGCCCGCCGAAGGCGCCCGCCAAGCGGCGCGCGAGCGCGAGCGCTTCGAGGCTGCCGCGGCGCAGCTTGCCGTCTTCATGCTCGACGATGACGAGAATGTCCTTGGCCATCAGCGGATCCTCACAGCACCTTGGCTTCGCGGCGGAGTTTATCGACGAGCTTGGCGGCGATCTCGGCGGGCTTTCCCTCGATGAATTCGCACTGGCTCTTCTTCTGCGGCGGCGCGAGCGAGAGCACCTCGAGCCGTGCGGCGGGCGAGCCGATCTGCTCGGTGGAGAGCCCGAGCTCGCTCGGCGTGGGCTGGCTCACGGGTTTCTTCTTGGCGGCCATGATTCCCTTGAGCGACGTGAAACGGACCTCGTGGATGCCGCTCTGGATCGCGAGTACCGCTGGCAGCGGAATCTCTGAGACCTCCTGCCGGCTCGCTTCGAGCTCGCGAATGACCTTCAGGCCCTCGCCGGAGAGTTCGACGCCGATCGTCAGAAAGACCGTCGGGCGATCGAGCAGCCCCGCGAGGAGGATCGGCGTCTCGCCGTAGCCGGCGTCGTCCGAGCGCGTGCCGCAGAGCACGAGCGAGAAGTCCTCCGACCGGGCGACCGCCGCGAGGGCGCGGGCGATGCCGAGCGGATCGGCGCCCTGGAACTCGGGGTCGGCGAGGTGGATGCCGCGATCGGCGCCCATCGCGAGCGCAGCGGTGATCGCCTTGCGCGCGCGCTCGGGCCCAAGCGTGCACACGACCACTTCGCCTTCGCCGCGCGACTCTTTGAGCCTGAGCGCGGTTTCGATGGCGTAGCGGTCGGATTCGTTGATTTCCCAATTGAGCTCGTTCTCGACGATGCCCTTGCCCGAACCATCGACCTGCAGGCGCGCGTTTTTCTCGGGAACCTGCTTGATCGCGACGAGGATCTTCATGCGGCTGCTCCTGATCGTGCGCTTCCGCGGAAACGCGACGGAACGCGCGAGAACGCGCATCCACCCGTCTTCGAAGCGACGGACGGCGAAGGGTATCCCGGACCGCGGAAACCGGGCAACCGGCGCGGCGGCCCGCAGGCGCGTCCCGGGAGGCTCAATGCAAGAGGCGAGGCGGTAAGCGCGGGGTGCGAGGCTCGCGGCGGCGAGACCGGGCTTGGTGTCGCCCCCTGCCCTGAAACCCGCCGTCTGGCTCCGACAACAGACACCCCACGACGGGGATCGTGAAGCGGACTTCTCTCCCTTGCACACGAAGCCCCGCCCAGGAGGTTCCTTCGATGACTCGATCTGCCCGCCTTTCGATCGGTGCACTCATCGCCGTTCTCGCACTCGCCGTGCTCCCCGCGTTCGCCGTCGACCCGGTCAACACGACGCTCTTCGGCGTCGCGATGGACGGCTACGACCCGGTTTCCTACTTCACGGACGGCAAGCCCATGAAAGGGACGAAGGCTCACACCCTCGAGCACGCGGGTGCGACATGGCGCTTCGCCAGCGCCGAGAACCTCGCGCTCTTCCGCGCCGCGCCCGCGAAGTACATGCCTCAGTACGGCGGCTACTGCGCCTGGGCCGTGAGCGAGGGCTACACCGCCGATGGAGATCCCAAGATCTGGAAGATCGTCGATGGCAAGCTCTACCTCAACTACAACCAGGACGTCGCCAACAAGTGGCTCGCCGACATGGCGGGTCACATCCAGCGCGCCGACGCGAATTGGCCGAAGATCCTCGCCAAAGAATGACGCGGCCCTCGCACCCGTGAACGAAGCGGCTTCTCGTCGATAATCCCGTGATGGACGAACTCCTCGCGCGGACCGTCTTCGAGACGCCGCTTCAGCTCTTCGCCACGCTGGCGGTGCTCTTCGTCGCGCAGGCCGTCTACGCGCTCTACGGGTTCGGCTCGGGACTGATCTCGCTGGGAGCGCTCGCCTTCGTCTTCGACGACGTACCCGAACTGGTTGCCTTGCTGCTGCTGGTGAGCCTGCCGACCGAGCTCTTCGTCGTCTGGCGGGATCATCTTCACCTGCGCTTCCGCGAGAGCGGCATCCTGCTCGCCGGCATCGCGCTCGGGACCCCGGTCGGCGTCGTCCTCCTGGAACGCGGCGCCGGCAGCGCGGCTCTCATCGTCGGCCTGGGGGCGCTGCTCTTGCTGCTCGCGCTCTTCTTGCTCTGGGAACCTCGGGCTCCCGCCGAGCCGCGGAGCAGTCCTGGCGGGGCGCTCGTCGCCGGGGGCACGAGCGGGGTGCTCGCCGGGCTCTTCGGGGTCGGGGGGCCGCCGCTGATCGTCTTCCTGCGCTGGCAAGGGCTCCCCAAGCGCTCCTTCCGCGTGACCCTGCTCACGCTCTTCCTCGCCACCAGCGCGCTGCGCGTGCCGCTCTACCTCTGGCGCGGCTTGGCAGGCGGCGAGGCGCTCCTTTCCGCCGCGGTCGTCCTGCCGGCGTGTCTCGCCGGGCTGGCGGTAGGCCATCGAATGCACGCCAGCGTCAGCGAGCGCGCCTTTCGCCGGGGCGTCGCGGTTCTGCTGGCACTGCTCGGCGTGGGACTGCTCTTCCGCTGACCTTGCACACCTCTCCCCGGGGACCTATTCCTGCCCCGGGTCGTGTGTGTTCGGCGGGAGGTACTCGTGGGACTGGAAAGACCTTTCGGTAGCGGTGAATCCACGCGCGGCGCGCAGCGCGCGCTCTGTATCGAAACCCGCAGCACCACCGTCGGACGCAAGATCCGCGGCGCGCTGCGCGAGTCGGAAGCCTGGTATCGAGAGACGGGCGAGGGCTACTTCCACGTGCTCGCTCCCGTCGAGGAGATGAGCCGCGTCGCCGAGCACCTCGGGCTCTGGCTCGACTCGGTCGATCTCGATGCTTGCCACGCGACGGTCATGGAGGCGGAGGACGAAGCCCCCCCGCACTCGCTCGCTGGCGCTCCCACGCTGCGCGCGGTGATCGCCGAGGAGTGGCGCACCTGCCTGCAGCGCCTCATCGAAGAGGACCGCCTCGTCGTACGCCTCCAGCCGATCGTGCAGACGGCGCATCCCAAACTCGTCGTCGGCCACGAGTCGTTCCTGCGCGGCCTCTCGATGCGCAATCTCATCGTGCTCCCGGAGCGTCTCCTCGACGCCGCCGAGCGCGACGATCGGCTCCTCGACCTCGACGAGGCCGCGCGCCGCCGCGCCTTCACCGAAGTCGTGGAGTGCGCTGTCGATGGGCTCATCTTCGTCAACGCGAGCCCGCATACCGTCTGCCACGAGAAAACCTCCTACGTCGCGACAACGATCGCCACCGCGCGCGAGGCCAAGCTCGACCCGCGCCGGATCGTCGTGGAGATCGGCCGCGGCCAGCGCGCCCAGCGCCGGGCCGAACTCGCCGGACTCTTCGCGGAGTGCCGCGACGCCGGACTCGCCGTCGCCTTCGACGATGTCGGCACGACTCCCGCGATCCGCGCGCTTGTCGAGGACCTTCGACCCGACTACGTCAAGGTCGACCGCCATCTGGTGAGCTTCGTGGATCGCGATCCCGAGAAGCAGAGCGCCGTCCTCGAGGTGCTGCGCGTCGCGCGTGCCGCCGGCGCGCGCACCGTCGGTGTCGGCGTCGAGCGCGAGGAAGAACTTGCCTGGCTCGGGCAGGCCGGCGTCGACCTCGTGCAGGGTTACTACATCGCGCTCCCCGCGAGCCCCCGCAGCGGACCCGCTCTCGCGCAACGCGCGCGCTAACCTGCGCGCTAGCGCGATCTCCCTCAGCGGCTATCCTTCGGCGTCGCGCCTCGCGCGGCGCCCCGCGGCCACGACGGCCTTTCGGCGGCGCGGCGATCCAGGGCGCGTCGATCGCGAAGGAGCCCGCGTATGTCCTCGTCTCCATCGATCACCGTGAGCTGGCTCGGCCACGCCACGTTCCGCTTCACGTTGCCCTCGGGCCACGTCGTCCTGCTCGATCCCTGGCTCTCCGGCAACCCCAGGTGTCCCGAAGCCGAGCGCGCGCAGGCGCGCGTCGATGCGATCCTCGTGACGCACGGCCACGCCGATCACTTCGCCGACGTCGCGTCGCTGGCGATCGCTCACCGCGCGCGCGTGATCTGCAATCACGAGATCGGCGTCTGGCTCACGCGCCGCGCGTCCGTACCCGCGGACCTCGTCTGCGGCATGAATCTCGGCGGCACCGCCGAAGTGCTGCCCGGCCTCGCCGCGACGATGGTTCGCGCCGATCACTCGTCGAGCATCGAAGAAGCCGACGGCACGCTCGTCCCCGCCGGACTCGCATCGGGCTTCGTCCTCCGCGGTGACGACATCCCGACCCTCTACTGCGCCGGCGACACCGCCGCCTTCGGCGAAATGATGGTCATCGGCGAGCTCTACGAACCTCGCGCGGCGATCCTCCCCATCGGCGGTCACTACACCATGGACCCCGGCGCCGCTGCCTGGGCCGCGCGCATGCTCGGCGTCCGCGCGGTGATCCCCTGCCACTACGGCACCTTCCCCGTCCTCGCCGGCACACCCGACGACCTGCGCGCGACCCTCGATCAAATGGAGGGCGGCGTGCAGGTAGTGGAACTCCAGCCGGGCGGGAGCGTCGAGGTTTAGTCCCGACGACGACACGAGGCGCCCGGCGATGGCCGCTCTCTCGCACGAGTGGGCCATCGAGGTATCACTCGTGTTGCACGACCGATCAGCGCGTCACGTCAGCCCAGTCGCACGGCGCGCGAGAAGGGTAGGTAGAGCGAGCCGCCGAGGCGCGCCCAGGGGCGCAGCTTCTCGGCGTCGACGACGCCGCGCGCGTCGAGGACATCCTCGCGCGCGTGGACGAGCAGGATCTCGGCGAAGACGGCGACGCAGCCACCGATCGCGACTTCCTGCGAGACGCGGCATTCCATATTGACGGGCGAATCGAGGAGGCAGGGCACCTGGACGCGCTCGCCGGGGAAGGTGGCGAGGCGCGCGAGGTCGATCTCGCTCTCGCCGTAGGCGTGTTCGGCGGAGGTGCCGACCATGGTCTCGCCGAGTTCGTGCGCGACGACATTGACGACGAGCTCGCCGGTCTCGCGCAGGTTGCGCAGCGTGTCTTTGATCTCGCCGTTCTTCTTGCGGCTCTGGATCGCGACCATGATCGTGGGCGGCGCGGCACAGACGCCCTGGAAGAACGAGAAAGGCGCGAGGTTGGTGGAGCCATCGGCACCGCGCGTCGAGATCCACGCGATGGGGCGCGGCACGATCGCGGAGATCATGAAGAAATAGGCCCTGGCCGAGCCGAGATCCGCGAGATCGATGGTGCGGCGCGCGCCTTCGCCCGCGCCGCGACCGCCTCCGTCACCCGCGCCGCCGCCTTGGCCGATTCCGTCGTTCATTGCGCCAAACCCCGGCGGGCCTCGACGAGGAGCATGCGGACGGCGTCGGCGTCGGCGCCGTGCGGGTTGTTCATCAGGTAGCTCTCGAAGGCGTCGATGGCCTCGCGGAAGCGGCCGAGGGTGAAGAGCACGCGCCCGCTGTCGCGAATCTCGCGCGGATCCTCGGGGCGGATCGCCAGCAGCAGGCGGATCGCGTCAAGCGCCCGCTCGTGCTGCGATGCGCGCCAGTAGCACTCTTTGAGGCCGACGAGCAGCCGTGCGAGCACTTGGCTCGAGTCGAGCGGCCGCAGCCAGCCCTCGCGAAACTCGTAGTCCTCTCCGGTCGCATCGAAAACGAGTTCGCAGCAGGCGTCGCGATCGAGGAGCGCGAGACGAGAGTCGGGGGCGTGGATCATGACTGAGTCGCCGACGTCGTGGCGCAGGAGCACCACGCCGGGCAGCGCGATCGGCGCGAAACGCCGGCCGCAGCGCCGGGCGACTTCTGCCGCGATGATCGCGAGGATGAGCG
>CAZPJJ010000247.1:0-6523 GCA_964586535.1 uncultured Acidobacteriota bacterium
CCGAGGGGATTCGCGACCGTGTCTTCGACCCCTTCTTCACGACGAAGGGGCCGGGGCGCGGCACGGGATTGGGTCTTTCGATCAGCTATTCGATCGTGCGCGAGCACGGGGGCGCGCTCTCGCTCGAGAGTTCCGCCGGCCGGGGCACGACGATGCGCATCGCCCTGCCGAGCGCCGAGACGGCGATCCCCGCGCACGCGCGCTTCTCGCGGCGCGATCGGACGGCGAGCTGACGAACGCCACCGCCATGATGCCCCTGCTCCCCGCGACGCCAGGTCCCGAGAGCGCGTCGACATCCGTGGCCCGCGGGCCCCGCCCACCGAGGAAGTGATCCTGTGTCGCTGAGCGCGAATGCCGCGATTCTCATCGTCGACGACGAGGAAGTGATCCGCGACGTCCTCGGCTCGCTGCTCGACCGCCGCGGCGGCTTCGACGTCCATCTCGCGGCGAACGGCGACGAGGCCGAGGCCGTGCTCGCCCGGGTGCCGGTCGACGTCGTGCTGCTCGACCTCTTCTTGCCCGGCACGGACGGCATCGAGGTCCTGCGCCGCATCCGCGCCTCGGACGCGACGCGGCAGGTGATCATGATGACCGCGCACGGCTCGGTCGAGACCGCCGTCGAGGCGATGAAGAGCGGGGCTTTCCACTACATCACCAAGCCCTTTCGCAACGACGAAGTCGTGATGCTCGTCGAGACCGCGCTCACGCAGCGCCGCCTGCGCCTCGAAAACGCCGGCCTGCGCCGCGCGCTCAGCGAGCGCCACACCTTCGGGCGCCTCACGGGTCGCTCGCCCGAGATGCAGCGCGTCTACCGGCTCATCGAGCAGGTCTCGCACGCGCGCACGACCGTGCTCATCACGGGCGAGAGCGGCACCGGCAAAGAACTCACCGCCGAGGCGATCCACCAGACGGGATCCGCCGCGTCGGCGCCGTTCATCACCGTCAACAGCTCGAACATCCCCGCCGACCTGCTCGAATCCCACCTTTTTGGGCACGCGCGCGGTGCGTTCACGGGTGCGGTCGCCGACCGGACGGGGCTTTTCGAGGCGGCCGCCGGCGGCACGATCTTCTTCGACGAGATCAGCACGATCCCCGGGCCGGTCCAGGCCAAGCTGCTGCGCGTGATGCAAGAGAAGGAGTTCCTGCCGCTGGGCTCGGTGCGGCCGGTCAAAGTCGACGTGCGCATCCTCGCGGCCACCAACGAGAACCTCGAGCAGCTCGTCGCGGACGACCTTTTCCGCGAAGACCTTTTCTACCGCCTCAACGTGATCACGATCGCGCTGCCTTCGCTGCGCGACCGGCGCGAGGACATCCCGCTGCTCGCGGAGAGCTTCTTGGCCCAGTTCGCGGACGAGCACGCTCGGCCCGGGCTGCGCTTCTCGCCGGAGGCGATCGCGGCGCTGGTCAGCGCGCGCTGGCCCGGTAACGTCCGCCAGCTTCGCAACGCCGTCGAGCGGGCGGTGCTCTTGGCGACGGGCGAGGAGATCACCGTCGACCAGTTCCCCCCCGAGGTCCTCCGGACCGACGCCGCCGGGCCGCTCATCAACGGGCTGCCGGCGGGGAGCACCTTCCAGGAGGCGGTCGGCGACTACGAACGGTCGTTGATCCGCTGGGCCCTCCAAGAAGCGGGGGGCGTCCAGCGCCGGGCGGCCGAACTGCTCTCGATGAAGCCCACGACGCTCTCCGAGCGCATGAAGCGCCTCGGCATCCGCTGAGTTCGCAACAGGATGCGGATTCCTTGCCGCATCTTGGGCTCGGATCGGGTGGGGACCGTTCGCCTTCGGCCGTAGACTCTCGACGCCGCAGCGGACCGGAACGGTGGTGCTTCACTTGACCACCCCCGGACCGCTGCGTATAGACTGCCGGCCCTGCGGTCGTTCCGCCCCGCGTCGTCGCCCCTCGTCCATGGGTCGCGACGGTAGGCGTCGGTGACGGACCTCAGCGACCGGCAGGCCAGACGGAAAGAACACGGAAAGAACAGAGAGAGCAGAATCTCGTAGCGGGAAGTGCGACGCCCAGGTGTGGGCGTCCAACGAGGATGGGCGCGTCGGAAGCAGTTCTTTCTCTGCAAGAGGCGGGGCGGAGGAAGGTCCGTTGCGGCGCGGCCTCGACCCGGACACCGGGGAGGTCGTCATGAGGCTTGTGGGATCGAAGTGGTCACGCCTTCGCGCGGCTTCGGCCATGCTCGCGGTTCTCTTGGTATCGCTACCGGCCCTCGCCGCCAACGGCTTGGTCAAAGTCACGGTGTACGAAGCCGCGAAATCCGGCGAGAGTACCGAGCCCCTTCCGGGCGCCACGGTGCAACTCTCGGAGGCGAACGCACAGATGCAGCCGCTGACGCTCGTCACCGACGTCAACGGCGAGGCGCTCTTCCCCGTCGTGCCCGTGGGGAGCACGTACGTCGTCACGGTGTCGATGCCCGGCTACGCCCCGACACGCATCACGGGCGTCCTGGTGCGCGGCGGCATCGAGACCCCCGTGCCGCTCGCGCTGGTCCCCGAACTCGCCGAGGTCGTCGACGTCATCGGCCGCGCGCAAGTCGTCGAGCTCGACCAGGGCACGGCGTCCACCACCGAGATTTCGGGCGAGTTCTTCCAGGACCTTCCCGTTTTCGGCCGCGAATACCAGAACGTCCTCGACCTCGCCGCGGGCGTCCAGGACAGCGACGGCGACGGCAATCCCAACGTCCACGGCTCCCGCGAACAAGACTTCCAGATGGTCGTCGACGGCGTCAGCAACGTCGATCCGCTGACCGGCGAGCGCTTCTCCTCGATCAATCCCGACGCCATCGACGAAGTGCAGATCGTCGACTCCGGCGCCGACGCCACCTTCGGCGGCGCGATCGGCGGCTTCGGCCGCATCACGCTGAAGACCGGCGGCAACGAGTTCGAAGGCTCCGCGACGCTCTACTTCCGCGACAGCGTCTTCGACGGCGACGGCGCCGGTGGCCGCCAGCCGCTCGACTTCTACGAGTACCGGCCGGCGTTCCTCTTCTCGGGCCCGATCGTCCGCGACAAACTGTGGTTCCTCACGAGCCACGAGATGATCAAGGCCGCGCAGCCCATCGACTTGCTCGGCGGCCCGGACTTCGTACAGGACATCCTCTCGTTCACCAACATCGACCAGCTCACCTGGCAGGCTTCGCCCAAGGACAAGCTCCAGCTGCGCTATCAGTCGAATCCCGTCGAAATCGAGCCCGCGGGCGTCGACAGCGTCACGCCGCCGGGATCCGGCTACCGCCAGCAGGTCGAAGGCCCGACGGTCGCGTTCATCTGGCGCAACCAGTTCTCGGGCACGCTCTTCTTCGAGACGGTCGCTTCGTACGCCGACATCAAGTACCGCTTCTCGCCCTTCGACCCCGAGTTCCGCAACGAGTGCGTGTCGGGCTTCGCGGGCTCGCTCGAAGACTCGACGCTCTACTGCATCAATCGCGAGCTGAACGACCAGGTGACGGGCGCGTTCTGGATCGATCAAGAAGAGGAGCGCTCGCGCTGGGCCTACCAGACGAACTTCGAAAAGTACATCAGCGATTTCCTCGGCGGCAGCCACCGCGTCACGGGCGCCTTTGGCTTCGCGCGCTCGAAATTCCTGCGCGACACCGATCGCACCAACTACTTCGTACGCGAAGACGTCTTCCGCGTCGGCTCGCTCGGACCGGGCGGCAACGAGGGCATTCCCGACAAGGCGATCACCGAGTTCTTCGTCTTCCCGCCCCAGCTCACGTCGGAATCGCGCGGCAACTCGTACGTCTTCGCGATCAACGACTCGTTCGAGATTCGCAGCAACTTGGTGCTCAACGTCGGCGTGCGCGTCACCCGCGAGGAGCTCACCTCGGACGGCTACGAGCGGATCGACGTGGCCGCGGAGCGCGCGCAATTCGACACGGTCGTCGCGCAGTGCATCGAGAATCGCGCCGGCTGCATCAATCCGCGTACCGGCCAAGTCGACCGCGCGTGTCTCTCGTCGTGCGTCGGGCAGTCATCGTACGTGTTCACGGCGATGCCCTTCGACAATCCCGACCTCTACCCCGCCTGCTCGGTCGCCACCAACCGCGGCATCTGCGAACTGCTGCGCAACGCGCGCTTCGGCGCGAATCAGGTCGGCGAGAGCCTCAAGTTCCGCAACCCCGAGCGCTTCACGATCACCAACAATGACATCGAGCCCCGCATCTCGATCTCGTGGGATCCGTGGAACAACAACAAGACGTCGATCGCGGCGTCCTGGTCGCGCTTCGTCGGCGACACCTTCCTCAATCCGCTCGTCAGCGAGCTCGGCCCCGACACGACGACCGACTCGTTCTACATCGACGGCGACGGTAGCCCCATTCCGAACTCGCGTCCGCAGCCGAGCGGCGCGTTCATCATCTCGGAAGTGGACCGCAACCTCGAACGCCAGTACACCGACGAGTGGGCCTTCCGCTTCGAGCGCGAGATCGCGAGCGAGACGTCGTTCGTCTTCCGCTATCTCAACCGCCGGTACAAGAACCAGTTCCAGGACGTCGACGCGAATCGCGTCCCGGTTCTCTATGACGAGCTCTTCGCGAACTTCCCCAACCAGGCCGCGGAGTTCGGCGACTGCCGTCGCATCGGCGAGTTCGCGGACTGCACAGGCCGCGTCGTCTACGACCCGCTGGGCGGCGGTGGTCTCGGTGGACAGGGCGGAACGAGGCCCTTCCCCGACGGTGTCGCCGACCTGCAGCTCATCTCGCCGATGATGAGCTCGCTCTACCGCATCGGGAACTTCAACGAGAGCCAGTACGAGGCCTACATCCTCGAGCTCGTGCGGCGCTTCTACCAGAACTGGGAGTTCCGCGCGTCGTACACCTGGTCCGAGAGCCTCGGCCAGGCCGAGACCTTCGCCGCTGGCGAAGGCGATGACGTGACGAACGCCGACGACGAGATCGGCCCGCTCTCGACCGACCAGCGGCACGTGTTCACCGCGTTCGGCCGCGTCTACATCCCGCGCTGGGGCGGCTTCCGCCTCGGCGGCGTGCTGACCTACCAGACGGGGCTTCCTTATTCGATCATCTCGCCGCGTACGGTCTTCGACTTCCCGACGAACTTCTCGGGCATCGACGTCTTCGGCGCGCCGAGCACTTTCTACAGCGTGCAGCGCCAGACCTTCCCGACCGGCCAGCGCAACGATCAGCGCAACGCCTCGCTCTGGGATCTCGAGGTCAACTTCCAAAAGGAGTTCTCGATCAAGGACGTGCGGGCCACGGTGCAGCTCAGCGTGTACAACGTGCTCAACGACGACACGCTCTTCATCTCCCGCGTCCAGCAGAACGAAGGCACGCGCACCGAGGTCTCGGATAACGGCGAGATCGTCGAAGTCCCGATCGTCTTCCGTTCTCCCGTCGGCGGTCGCCGCTTCGGCCGGCAGTTCGAACTGCTGCTCAAGGCGAACTTCTGACGCGTTCTCGGGCCGATTGCCCGTGACGAAGAGCCGGCCTCGCGCCGGCTCTTCTTTTTTGCGCCGGGGTGCCGGGCGCGATGCGGGAGCGGGATGGGGGAGAGGAGCGAGGGGAGAAGAGCGGGGTGGCGTGGAGGTGAGGGAATGAGCGGGATTGCGTGAGGTGCGATGCGGGAGCGGGATGGGGGGCGTGAGTTGCCGTCGTCCGCGGGCGCGCTGCGACGCAGACTCGCGTCATGGACGATAGAGCGGATGCGGGTACCGATCGCGCCGCGCTCGGCCGCGCCGCCGAGGAGATCGCCGCGCGCTACCTCGCCGCCTCGGGCCTGCGGGTACTCGAGCGCGACGCGCGCGCGGGGCGCGACGAGATCGACCTCATCGCGCGCGAGGGCGATGAGATCGTCTTCGTCGAGGTGCGCTGCCGCCAGCGCGGCGCTGCGAAGGACGCGCTCGCCAGTGTGGGCATCCGCAAACGCCGCCGCCTGCTCCGCGCCGCGCGCCGACTCATCGCCGAGCGCGAATGGGGCTCGCACCCCTGCCGCTTCGACATCGTCGCGATCCTCCACGGCCCCGACGGCTTCCGCCTCCGCCACATCCGCAACGCCATCGTCGACGACGACCCCTGATTGGGGACAGTCGACTTAGGGGGACAGTCGACTTAGGGGGACAGTCGACTTAGGGGGACAGTCGACTTAGAGGGACAGGCGAGTTAAGTCGCCTGTCCCCCTATCTCGGGGCGGCGGGCATGCGGTCCGGTTCAGCCGTAGGGGCGGCATTTATGCCGCCCGGATCGCCGCCGCAGGCGGCGACCATTCCTCGGCATCGCACCGATCGCGCTTCGTTGATGCTGGGACCAGTCGCCGCCTGCGGCGGCGATCCGGGTGCCATGAATGGCACCCCTACAAGAGCGATCCGGGTGCCATGAATGGCACCCCACAAGAGCGATCCGGGTGCCATGAATGGCACCCCTACAAGAGCGATCCGGGTGCCATCGACGATGCGCGCGGCGAGGCGGGCCGGTTCATGCGGCTCGGTGGATTGGTAGGGGCGGCATTCATGCCGCCCGGATCGCCGCCGCAGGCGGCGACCATTCCTCGGCATCGCACCGATC
>CAZPJJ010000248.1:0-2782 GCA_964586535.1 uncultured Acidobacteriota bacterium
CCGGCCTTCACCCCCCGCCCCCCCCGCACTCCCCGGGGACAGTCGACTTAGAGGGACAGTCGACTTAGGGGGACAGGCACCATCCGCCCCCGAAACCACCGGCGCCGATCGAGACAAGGAGAAGCCATGACCCCCGCCGCCCAGGACACGCGCCGCACGCCCACGGCGTCGCGCGTCGTGATGACCGAGATCGTGCTGCCCGCGGACACCAACAACTACGGGACGATCTTCGGCGGCCGCCTGCTGGAGTGGGCGGACAAGTGCGCCGCCATCGCCGCCATCCGCCACTGCCGCAGCTCCGTCGTCACGGCGTCTTTCGACCGCGTCGACTTTCTGCGGCCCGTGAAGGCGCGCTACTTCGTCGTGATGACCGCCGAGGTGATCGCGGCCTTCCGCACGTCCATCGAGGTCGCGGTGAGCGTCGATGCCGAGCACCCCGAGCGCGGCGAGCGCGTGCGCACCTGCGAGGCGCGGGTCACCATGGTCGCCGTCGACGAGCTGGGGCACCCGCAAGAAGTGCCGCCGCTCGAATTCGACACCGATGCCGAACGCGAGCGCTCGCGCGAAGCGCACGAGCGACGCGCCGCGCTGATCAAGGCCCGCAAGAAGCGCTGACGCGCGACGACCTTCCCCCCCCACCCGGAGGCCGCAATGCTGACGTTCTACGAGCTCGGACCCTCGCCCAACAACACCAAGGTGCGCATGGCGCTCGGCTACAAGGGGATCCCCTTCGAGACGATCGCCGTCGATCCCCGCGACCGCTCCACCGTGCGCGACGTCTCCGGCCAGGAGCTGACGCCCGTCATCGCGGATCGTGGCGTCGTCATTCCCGACAGCGAGGCGATCCTTCTCTACCTCGACGCCAACTACCGCGACACGCCGCGCCTCTTCCCCGCCGACAAGCCGGGGCGCCGCGCGTGCGAGTCCTTCAAGCAGAAGCTCGACGACGAGCTCGTCCCCCACTGGGCGCCCGTGTTCTTCCACGCGATCGGCGTCCGCGACACGAACGACATCGCCGCGGCGCACGCCTTCGAGCGCGGGCTGCTCGCGCTGCAGAACGAGCTCGGTGATCGGACGTCCTACGCGCCCGGCCCCGACGCGGCCTCGTGCGACGTGCGCGTCGCCGAGTGGGCGACGTACGCGCTGCCCAGCGAGGGCCTCAAACGCCGCGTGCCCGTCTTCGCGACGACCGAGCGCCTCTTCGCCGTCGACCGCGCCAAGTTCGGACGCCTCGAGAGCTTCCTCGCCCCCTGGCTGCGCCTGCTCGAGTAGGCGCACTCCCGGCTGCGGGCCACCGGCCCGTCATTCGCCAGATTTGTTCCGGCTGTGGCGCGGCGCTCCGCCGGTCATTAGCCTTTCCCGGAGTTCATCGGCCGGAGCCCACGGCCCGTCGGCTCTTGGTGGAAAGGAGAGAGACCTCATGCGAAACCTGATTTTGGGCCTCTGTGTCGTGCTCGGTGCGTTCGCGCCCGCGATGGCGGAAGGTCCGGAGGCCGGCGAGAGCGAAGTGCAGCTTTCGTTCAGCTACTCGGACGTCGACCTCGGCGAAGAGAACGGCGTCGACTTCGGCGAATCGACCGACATCAACTTCTCGCTCTCGTACGGCTGGTACATCACCGACCATCACGAAGTCGGCGGCATCCTGTCCTACACCAAGAGCGAGATCACGAGCACCGTCGACGAGGTCACGGTCGAGATCGACACGGACGGCTACGGCGTCGGCGCGTTCTATCACTACAACTTCAGCAGCGGCAACGTCGCGACCCCCTACCTTGGCGTCGCGGTGCAGTCGATCGGCGGCGACGCCGGCGACGTCTACGATCTCAGCTACGAAGCGCAGCTCGGCGTGAAGTTCTACCCCTTCGACAACGCCGGCGTGCTGCTCGCCGCCTCGTACAGCCAGCTCATGGCCGCCGAAGATGGCCTGCCCGACGCCGACGGCATCCAGCTCGTCGCGGGCCTGCTCATCAAGTACTGACGGCCCCCGTCACGCGAGGTTCAGGGCGGATCGGCGTGCTCCGATCCGCCCTTTTCGTTTTCGCCTGCTATCCTCCCCGGGTGCACCGCGCCGGCCTCGGCGCCAAGGAGGATCTTTCGAATGCAGGATTCACCCATCCGGATCGGCCAAGTCGTCCCCGACTTCCAGTTGGCCGTCTACGACGCCGCCAAGGACGACTTTGGCTCCTTCGACTTCGCCGAGAACCGCGCGAAGGGCCGCTGGACGCTCCTCTTCTTCTACCCCGCCGACTTCACCTTCGTCTGAGCCACCGAAATGGCTGCTCTGGCAGAGCAGCACTCACGGTTCGACAAGATGGGGTGCGAAGTCATCACGGTCTCTTGTGACACGCAGTTCGTGCACCTCGCCTGGAAGAAGGCCGAGGGCGAACTCGCGAACGTCCAGTACAAGATGGGCGCCGACCCGACGGGCAAGCTGGCGCGCATGTTCGGCGTCTACGACGAGGGCACCGGACTCGCGCTGCGCGGCTCGTTCCTCATTGCTCCCGATGGCAAGCTGCTGAACGTCGAGATCAACTTCTACAATCTCGGCCGCAACATCGACGAGCAGATGCGGAAGTTCAAGGCCAACATCTATCTCGCCAAGAAGACCACCGAAGCCTGCCCTTCCAAGTGGAAGGACGAAGGCGACAAGACGCTCACCCCTTCCGCCAAGATGGTCGGCAAGGTGCACGAGGCTCTCGAGGGCTGATCCCCTCGCTTCTCTCTCGTCTTTCTCGAGCCGGGGCCCCCTGCCCCGGCTCTTCTCTTCTAGGGACAGTCGACT
>CAZPJJ010000248.1:2882-6507 GCA_964586535.1 uncultured Acidobacteriota bacterium
AGTCGACTGTCCCCCTAAGTCGACTGTCCCCATCGTGGGGGCGTGGAAGAAAAGGCGTGAGATGAGCGCGAAGCTGGTCATCAAGCGCGGTCGCGAGAAGCCGATCGTGCAGCGGCATCCGTGGGTGTTCTCGGGAGCGATCGCGGGCGTGCAGGGTCACGTCGAGGATGGCGGCATCGCCGAGATCTTCGCCGACGACGGGACGTGGCTCGCGCGCGGCTACGTCAATCGCCACTCCCAGATCGCCGCGCGCGTGCTCACGTGGCGCGAGGACGAGCCCATCGACGACGCCTTCTGGCGCCGCCGCATCCACCGCGCCGTCCGCGCCCGTGAGCCGCTCCCCCCCGCCTGCCGCCTCGTCCACGGCGAGGGCGACGGCCTCCCCGGGCTCATCGCCGATCGCTACGGCGACGTCGTCGTCATCCAGGCCCTCGCCCTCGGCATCGAGCGCGTCAAGCCGCTCCTCGTCGACGCCCTCCGCGAAGCCACCGGCGCCACCACCCTCTTCGAGCGCAGCGACACCGACGCCCGCTCCAAGGAAGGCCTCCCCCCCGCCACCGGCGTCCTCGCCGGCCCCGAGCCCCCCGACCTCCTCGAGCTCGAAGAACCCGGCCCCCGCGACACCCCCCTCCCGCTCCTCGTCGACGTGCGCCACGGCCACAAGACCGGCGCCTACCTCGACCAGCGCCTCAACCGCCGCCGCCTCGGCGAGCGCCTCGCCGGCGCCACCGTCCTCGACGTCTTCTCCTACACCGGCGGCTTCGCCACCCACGCCCTCGCCGGCGGCGCCGCGCGCGTCGTCTGCCTCGACGGCTCCGCCGACGCGCTCGCCCTCGCCCGCCGCTCGATCGCGCACGCCGGCTTCCCCGTCCGCGACGAAGACTTCCTCCACGGCGACGCCTTCCGCGTCCTCCGCACCCTCCGCGACGAAGGCAAAACCTTCGACGCCGTCATCCTCGACCCCCCCAAACTCGCCGCCACCGGCGCCCAGGTCGATCGCGCCGCCCGCGGCTACAAAGACCTCGTCTGGCTCGCCTTCCGCCTCGTCCGCGAGGGCGGACTCGTCGCCACCTTCTCCTGCTCCGGCCACGTCGGTCCCGACCTCTTCCAGAAGATCGCCTTCGCAGGCGCCGTCGACGCCGGCCGCGACGCCGTCATCGAAGCCCGCCTCGACCAGCCCCCCGACCACCCCGTCCGCCTCGGCTTCCCCGAGGGCCTCTACCTCAAGGGATTCCTGCTGCGGGCCGTCCTGGACGACCCCCGCGACTTGTAACCCGGCGGGTCCGGCCCCACTCTATCGGCGTGTTCATGCAGGAGTGACCGAAGCGATGCCGATCTACGAGTTCAAGTGCGCGAAGTGCGGCCACGTCATCGAGGCGCTGCGGCGGATGGGCCAGGGCCCCGAGGGCCTCTCGTGCCCCCAGTGCGGCTCCGACGACCTCAACCTCGTCTTCTCGACCTTCGCCGCCCAGGGCGGCGAGAGCGGCAGCGGCGGCGATTGGGGCGGCGGCTGCGCGAAACCCGGCTGCGCCCCCGGCGGCTGAGGCATCAACTGACCGCGGGCCCGGTGGGCTCGCACCCCTCAGGCGATCGATTCCTTCTTTAGCCGGTGAGCCTTGCCGGTGGTCTGTACCGCTGGACTCTGCTGCTGGACTCTGCCGCTGCTGCCCTGTGCTGCCCTGTGCTGCCGCGATCGCGGCTTGCGAAGTTGGTCGGGGCGAGAGGATTCGAACCTCCGACCCTCTGCTCCCAAAGCAGATGCGCTACCAGGCTGCGCCACGCCCCGACTCGGGCGCCGCATGATGCCACGGACACCACGGGGCGACACCATTGGGGGCGCTCCCGCGAACGATCGGACGCGATCGAGCGCGAGCGCAGCGCCGGGCATGATCGCGCGAGCGCGCCGGCGCACGACCCGGCCACGAGCTTCACCCCCTCCCCTGTCTTCGCGCGCCGACAACCACCCTCCTAACGACCGCTTTTTTTGTCCCTCTGCATTACTCTCGTCCCGATTTCGTCGGGACGGCGGTGCACCGTCCCTTCGGATCGACCGATCCGCGTCCATGGGGGATGCCGTCATCAGGCTCATTGCACTCGCTGGAGAAAGCCATGTCGCGATCTTCGAGCTGTATTCGTCTCCTCGCTTTCGCGTTCTCGATCAGCACCGCGGCGCCCGTCGCCGTCGCGCAGGCCGGGCTTCCTGGAATGCCCACGCCGGTGTTCGCCAAGGACCGCGTCACCTACGCGGCGGAAGCGGGCGCCATCGAAGTCGTCGTTTCCAAGGTGGAGATAGAACATCGCCTGGTGGCGCAGCTCGCGGGAGCAACGGAGCCCGCCTTCACCGTCGATTATCACTTCGATGAAGCGACCGAGCGAAATGCCGTCGCGCTCACGCTCGCCAACTTGGAAAGATGCACGTACGCCGTGCAGGACAAGCAAGCGACTCTGCTCGACTGCCCGCTGCGAGCCAAGGACATCCGCACGTTCAAGCGCTCGCCCGCGTTCAAGGCCAGCGGTGGTCTGATGATGAATCTCAACATGTTCCGGCAGTGGGAGGGCACCGAGCACACCGAGCTGGCGCGGCGCGTCATCTTGGGGCTTATGTATTCCATCACCATGACGGACGAATTCCTGCTGGAAGCACTGGAGGCTCGTGAATCCTCCACGGCACCCAGCGTCTCGCAGACGCCCGCGTCGCAGGACGAGAGCGCCTCGCGCGAAGGCTGAGCAGCGCGCAGCGAGCCCTCGCTCGATGCCCCACGCCGCGCTCACGATGCTTCGGCCCCTCGCGTACACCATGCGTCACCCGCGCCGCAAACGTGCCGCGCGGGCGACGCTGGTCTTTCTACTCACCGTCCTCGCGCTTCTCCCCACACTCCTTCTCTCCACCTTCCCCGCTCCCGCCTCCACCCCGCCCCACGACGCGCTCGATCACGCGCGCGACGCAGTGTTCGCGGATCTCGTCGATGCGGAGGATTTCCAGCTCGGCGCGGCGCTGCGCACGGCGGACCTCGCGGCACGCGGGTGGCGCCGCACCAAGCACGCGACGCGCAACACCGGCCCTACCGAGATCTTCTGTCGCGAGGGCAGCCGCACCGCGGACGAAGCGCGCTATCGCGCCTGCGCGACGCTCCGCGATGGGCTGCTCGTCGCAATCGAAACGAGCGTGACGGTGGACGGCGACGCGCGACCTGCCTTCGACGCCGACAAGCAGCGCTTCATCGAGGCGCTCGGCTCACCGCGCGTGCACGGCGGCACGCGCTTCGTGTGGTCGCTGCGCGAGGGACGCGTACGTGCGGAGGCGTCGATTCGCCTGGAGCCGAGCACTCGCACGGTAACTCGGCGCGCCTCCATCGAAGGTGGTCAGCGGCGCTGATCGTCGTCGCACGGCGCCGCGCCGCGCCCCGCCCACGCGCGCGACACCCGCCCGCGCTCAGCCGTCGCGGCGGTCCCAGTCGAAGGGGATGTCGTTGATGTGCGGATCCCAGGTGTCTTCATCGGGCACCTTGACGCTGTCGGCGTGATCGGTGAGCACGACGAGCAGGGCCTCCTCGGTGCCGATCCCCTTGTACCCGAACCACACGCGCGGCGGAATGGTGACGCGCACGGGGTTGTGCGGCCCGAG
>CAZPJJ010000249.1:0-6499 GCA_964586535.1 uncultured Acidobacteriota bacterium
GGCGCTGATCCTCGGCGGGCTCGCGTTCGGTCTGGCGCGTGCGGCGCGGCTTCCCTCGGACGAGGCTCACGCGTGATAACGTCCCGCGCATGACCGAAGGCGAGCGCCCCCTCACGCGCACGGCGCGCTACAAGCTGGACGATCCCGTCGTCACGCTGCGCGGCATCGGACCGCGCTGGGCCGAGGAACTCGCCGAGACCGGAGTTGCGACGATTGGCGACTTGGTCTGGCACCTACCGTTTCGCTACTCGGATCGCCGCCAGATACGGCCGCTTTCCGAGGCACGCGACGGCGTACCGATGACCGCGCTCGGCCTCGTGCGCGACGTCTCGATCGGGCGCACCCGCAAGCGGCATCTCGACGTGCTCACGGTCGTCCTCGACGACGGCACCGCTGCGCTGCGCGTCGTTTTCTTCGGGCGCGCCTATCTCTCGGAGTACATCCGTCCGGGCGCGCGGCTCCTCGTCCACGGCGCGCCGCGCTACGTGCGAGGCGGACTCGAACTGCACGGTCCCGAGTTCGAGGTGCTGCGGCCCGAAGAAGACCCCAACGCGCAGACGAACTACGTTCCCGTCTACGAGAAGCTGGGCCCGCTCAGCGGGCGCCGGCTGCGCGCGGTCATCGCGGACGCGCTCGACGGCATCGGCGATCCCGAGGATCTTGTCCCGACCGAGTTCCTGCGCCGCCGCGGACTGCCGTCGTTGGGGGCCGCGCTGCGCGAGGCTCATCAGCCGGATCCCGAGACGCCCGCCGACCTCGTCGAGCGCAAGGCGACGCCCGCGCTGCGGCGCCTCGCCTACGAAGAGCTGCTCGTCCTCGAACTGGCGCTCGCGCTCGCGCGCGCACGGCGCCGCCTCGACTTGCGCGGGCGCGTCGTGACGATCGACGCCGCCCTGCGCGAGACGCTGCGATCGCTGCCGCCCTTCACGCTGACGGGCGCTCAGGAGCGCGCGCTCGCCGAGATCGAAGCCGATCTCATCGCGCCCTGGCCGATGAGCCGCCTCCTGCTCGGCGACGTCGGCTCCGGCAAGACCGTCGTCGCGGCGCTCGCGGCGCGGATCGCGATCGGCAACGGTCTCCAGAGCGCGCTCATGGCGCCCACCGAGATTCTCGCCAATCAGCACGCTGCGACGCTCCAACGGCTGCTGCTCGCCGAGGGGATCAAGGTCGACCTGCTGACGGCATCGCTGCCGGCGAGCGAACAAGAGCGCGTCCGCGGGCGCATCGCGGCGGGCCAGGCGCGCATCGTCGTCGGCACGCATGCGCTGATCTCCGAAAAAGTCCGCTTCAAGAACCTCGGCCTCGCGATCATCGACGAGCAGCACCGCTTCGGCGTCGAGCAGCGCGCCGAGCTCGTCGCCAAGGGCGCGAAACCCGACCTGCTCGTGATGTCGGCGACGCCGATCCCGCGCACGCTCGCGATGGCGCTCTTCGGCGACCTCGACGTCTCGGTACTCGACGAGAAGCCCCCGGGCCGCAAGCCGATCCGCACGATCGTGCGCCGTGCCGACCAGCGCGAGCGCGTCTTCGAGGGGCTCGGCGTCGCGCTCGCCGAGGGCCGCCGCGTCTACGTCGTGCGGCCCGCGGTCGAGGAAGGCAACGCGGGGCTGCGCGCCGCCGAAGAGGGACTGCGTGAGTACCAGCGCCGTTTCCCGCAGGTTCGCGTCGCGCTCGTGCACGGGCGGCAGCGCGCGGCCGAGCGGCAGGCGGCGCTCGCGGATTTCCAGCAGGGCCGCGTGCAGGTCCTCGTGGCGACGACCGTCATCGAGGTCGGCATCGACGTTCCCGAGGCCTCGGTGATGGTGGTCGAGGACGCCGACCGCTTCGGCCTCGCGCAACTGCACCAGTTGCGCGGACGGGTCGGCCGCGGCGACGTCAAGAGCTACTGCGTGCTCGTGGCGAGCGAGGACGCGAGTCCGACGGCGCTCGAGCGGCTCGCGGTCCTCGAGAGCACCGACGATGGTTTCCAGGTCGCCGAAAAGGACCTCGAGGTGCGCGGCCCCGGCGAGGTTGCGGGCACGGCGCAGTCCGGAGTTCCGACCTTCCGCGTCGCCGATCTCGTGCGCCATCGCGATCTGCTGCTCGCGGCCCGGGAGGACGCGCGCCGGCTGGGCAGCGAGACGGGACGGCGCGAGGATCTTCCGGCCGCGCTGCTCGCGCTCGTCATGCGGCGCTTCGGCGAGAAACTGCGTCTCGCCGATGTTGGCTGAAGGACGAACGCGCGCCGCCCGGCTATCATCCGCCGATGCCACACAGCGGATCCCTCAAGGAGCGCGCCGCCACGTCAGGCGCGCTCCTTTGCGTTCAATTGCTCTTCGGCGTGCACTACATGGCCTCCAAGGTGCTGCTCGCGGACGTGCCGCCGCGCGCCTGGGCGGCGCTTCGCATCATCGGCGGGGCGGTGGTGCTCTGGGGCGCGGTCGTCGCGCTGGGACGGCGCCTGCCGGACGACCCCAAGGACGTGCTGCGGCTCGGGCTCTACGCGCTCTTCGGCGTCGTACTCAACCAGGTCCTCTTCCTCGAGGGCCTCTCGCGCACGACGCCCGTGCATTCCGCGATCATCAACACGTCGATCCCGGTCCTGACGCTCTTCATCGCGGTGCTCCTCGGCCGCGAGACGCTGAGCTTGCGCAAGGGCGCCGCGCTGGCGCTCGCGTTCGTGGGCGTGATGCTCGTGCTTCGCCCCGATCGCGCGAGTTTCTCGTCGGCGACCTTCGTGGGCGACGTGCTGACGCTGCTCAATGCGACGAGCTTCGCGATCTTCCTCGTGCTCTCGAAGCGCGTGATCTCGCGCACCGACCCGATCGCGGCGACGGCCGTGCTCTTTGGATTCGGTTCGCTGGGCATCCTCCTGATCGGTGCGCCGCAGCTCGGCCGTCTCGACTGGGCATCGGTGCCCGTCTCGACCTGGGCGATCGGCGCGTTCATCGTGCTCGGGCCGACGGCCGGCGCCTACTTCCTCAACTACTGGGCGCTGGCGCGCACCGACTCGTCGGTCGTGGCGCTCTTCATCTACGTGCAGCCCGTGGTCGCGGGCGTGCTCGCCTACCTGCTGCGCGGCGAGCGGCCCGGCGAGGTGACGCTCTGGGGAGCCGGGCTGATCGGGACGGGTGTCGCCCTGGCCGTGATCGGCAGCTCCAAGCGATAGGCTCGCGCGCCGTCACGCTCCATAGACGGATTGGGCGAGCGCGGGGATCGACACCCCCCGTCCGTGGATCGTCAGCGGCACGTCGCGGGCCCGGCAGGTGTTCGCGAGGCCCTGTGTGACATCGTGCCCGCAGAAGCGGGCGAGAACGATCACGCGGTCGAAGCGCCCCGCCGCGATGCGCTTGCGCAGCGTCGCGAAGTCCGCCTGGCGGTCGCGGTAGCTCTCGGCCCACTCGCACTCGCGCCAGCCGAAGAACCCGGCCAGACGCTGGCGCCGGCGATCGTCGGGCAGTCCTCCCGCGATGAGCACACGCTGGTCCCTGCCCGCACCCTCCGCGTCGGCGATCGACTCGGGCCACTCGGACGAAGCGTCGTCGATCGCGAGGTCGTCGTCGTCGTCGTCGTCGAGCGGCGCGTTCGGGGCGCCATCGGCGCTCGCGACCGGCGTTCCGTCCTCAGGCTCGGGGAGCCCGAGGACTCGGCGCAGTGCCCGGCAGTGGCGACCCTGCGCGGCGAGATCAGTCGCGGAGCCGAGCGCGCCCGC
Source organism: uncultured Acidobacteriota bacterium (assembly GCA_964586535.1). Taxonomy (GTDB): domain Bacteria; phylum Acidobacteriota; class Polarisedimenticolia; order J045; family J045; genus CAZPJJ01. Next base: position 3,692 of record CAZPJJ010000249.1, read on the forward strand.
GATGCGTTCGACCTCGTCGTTGGTTCGCGCGAGGCGGCAGGCCCGCTTGAGCGCGCGCACTGCGTCCTCAGCGGCCGCGCCGCTCTCGCTCGGGTCGTCGCGGGCGTAAAGCGCCGCGCGCAACACGTGGATCTGCTCTTCGAGATCGTCGATGCGATCGCTCTCGCGCAGGCGGGCGAGAGCGCTGAGGCGGTCAGCGCGTTCGGCCTCGCGGAGAGCCGTGGCGCGGGCCGCTTCGATCTCTTTGATGCGCGCGTCGGCGGCGTGCGCCGTGGCAAGCCAGTTCTCGCCCCGGCGCGAAGAGTCGAGCACCGGCGTGAATCCCGGCTCGTGGTCCTTGCTGATGCGAGTGAGAGTCCCGAAGGCGCGCTTGAGGAGGCGCCGCGTTTCGCCGTCGTCGGACGCGATTTCGTGCTCGTCCAGGTCTTTGAGGCGGCCGGCGATCGACTCGATGCGCGCGAGGAGCTCTTCGCCCGGCACGCCTGCCGCGTTTCCCTGGAGACACTCGGCGTCCCGCAACAGACGCGAGACGGTGCGCCGCACGTCGCCGGGATCGATCCGTTTGGCCGGTGCGGCGTCTCGTAGGTGCTCGAGCCGTCGGTATTGCGTCGTCGTCAGCGCGAGCCCGCGCTCACGCGCCTTGCTCTCGAGGCGCGTCCGCAAGTGATTCATCGCCCGCTCGTCGAGCCGCGGTCCAAGGAGAACGAGATCGTTGACGAGGACGCCCACGTGAGAGGAGTCGACAATCGATGCGATGCGCTCCTCGAGCGCGAGCAGGCGCTCCCCGTCGCCGGGAACGAGGAATTCGGCGCGCGCCCGAGCGGCGAGAGTTTCGAGGCGATGTGCCTCGGCGCGGGTATCGCGGATGTCGTGCTCCAGAAGCGCGCGCTGACTGCAGCCGAGAGCCGCGTCCGCCTCGCGAAGTTCGACTTCGAGTGCGTTGGCGAGGGCACGCGCGATGACGGCCTGCGCGTGGAGATGGGCGATCCTCGCCAAGGCTGGGTGAGAGCCGCCGAACGCAAGGGCGAGGGCGTCGCGATGGATGCGCTCGATACGCGCCAGGAGCGAGGCGGTCGTCGCCGCGCTCTCGCCGCGCGAGCGGGGAAGGGTCTGGCTCATCGCTCGGCCTCCCGTCGCCGTTAACGTAGTCGATGTCGCGGTGCCGCGTCAGGGGGGGGAGGAGCACGTCGGCGAATAGCCGGTATCCTCGCCCTGGTTTTCATTCGCAGGGAGGATCGGCGATGGGACTCTTGGACGACATGGTGGGCGGATTCTTCGGCGGCGGGGGGCAGGGCGGAGGCTCTCTGCTGCAAGCGGCGATCGAAATGATCCAGAACCAGCCGGGCGGCCTGGCGGGCCTGCTCGAGAAGCTGCGCGCGTCCGGCCTCGACGACGTGGTCGGGTCGTGGATCGGCATGGGCAAGAACGCGGGGGTCTCAGCTGAGCAACTCGGTCAGGTGCTGGGCGGTGACTTTTTCGGCCAACTCGCTCAGAAGACGGGCCTTCCGGCGAACGAGGCGGCGAGCGGGCTCGCCGACATGCTCCCGCGCATCGTGGACATGCTCACGCCGCAGGGATCGCTGCCGGGTCAGGACACGCTGCAGGCGGGGTTACTCGACGTCCTGCGCAAGGTCAGCGGCCGGTGACGCTTCGCGGAGGCCGGGCGACGATCACTTCGTGTCGCGGCGCGCGACGATGAACGAACGCACCGCCAGCGCGAGAAACGCGAGCGACCCCAGGGCGGTGATCGCCTGCGCGATGACCGCCATCGGGCGTTCGGGCTGGGATCCGGCGATCCAGGCTATGGCGCCGGAAAGTCCGCGCGCCGAGCCGAAGAGCGCCAGGAAGGCGAGCACGACGACTGCGTGCATTGCGTGGCGCGTGAAGCGCGGACGGCGCGCGAGCAGTCCGAGTCCCAACGCGGGAAGCCCAATGAAAGCAGGAATCAGAGCCGTAACACTTGCTCCCGACGACGCGGCGTAACCGACGATGCCGAGAGTGATCAGTCCGGCTCCGTAGACGATGGCGATGGAGGACATCAGGAAGCGCCCTTCTGCGACTCGCGTTGCGCGAGAAAACGATCATCGACCAAACGTCGAGGCACTTCCCCCAGAACCACTCCGCACGTTACCGCAACCGTGCCGATCGTCAACTCCATGCGGGGGGACAAGAACACCGTTCGCTCGATGGTGCCGCGACGGGCGCGAGTGCTTTCTGAGCGAGATTCCGCAGTAAGCGATAGCCTCACTGCGATGAAGAAAAGTCCGATCATTTCTTGCGAGGCACGCCGCCGATTTCTTGGTCGCGCGGGGGGCGCGGTATCGGCGGTCCTGATGGCCGGGTGGATCGGCTGTGGACCGAAACGCCCCGATCCCGAGGCGACGGCGCGACGTGCGGCCGCGTGGCGCGGTGGACTCGATTGCGAGGATGCCGCGGGGCTCTACCCCGCCGAGCGGGTGCGCCGCACTGCCAACGAGTACATCGACCGCTCCATGCGTGCGCCCGAATACTGTTTCAACTGCCAGTATTACGTGGCGCCCACGGAGCCGGGTACCTGTGCGAGCTGCGCGATCATTCCCGGGCCCGTGCATCCGCTGGGGTGGTGCAAACTCTGGCTCTTCGATCCGCGCCGCTGACGGCGTCAACCCTCACCCGAACGCGGTGGTGGGATCGCGGCGCCCGGGGTCGATGGCACATGCCGCGGAGAGGGGCACGACGCGCGCGGACTCTCCGGGCGCGCGTGATGCGCCTCTGGGTCGCCGCCTGCGGCGGCGATCCGGTCGCCATAAATGGCGCCCCTACGCGGAA